>JAQGMY010000111.1 GCA_028292105.1 Ramlibacter sp. | reverse complement strand
TCCTTGTTGCGCTGGACCTGCTTGGCGACGTCGCGCAATGCGTCGGCGGCCCCCTTGCGATCGAACTTGTTGATCGCCACGAACTCGGCGAAATCCAGCATGTCGATCTTCTCGAGCTGGCTGGCGGCGCCGAATTCCGGCGTCATCACGTACATCGGGATGTTCACGTGCGGCACGATGGCGGCGTCGCCCTGGCCGATGCCGGAGGTCTCGACCACCACCAGGTCGAAGCCGGCGGTCTTGCAGGCGGCGATCACGTCCGGCAGCGCGGCGGAGATCTCGCTGCCGAAATCGCGCGTCGCCAGCGAGCGCATGAACACGCGCTGGCCCCCGTCGCCGGGCCGCGCAGTTCCCGAAGGGTCAAGCTTGGGGACCATTGCAGACCATGGGCCGATCGCGTTCATGCGGATGCGGTCGCCGAGCAGGGCGCCGCCGCTCTTGCGCCGCGACGGGTCGATCGAGATGACGGCGATGCGCAGGCTGTCTTGCTGGTCCAGGCGCAGCCGGCGGATCAGTTCGTCGGTCAGCGACGACTTGCCGGCGCCGCCGGTGCCGGTGATGCCCAGCACGGGCACGTTCTTCCGTTCGGCCGTGGCGCGGATCGCCTGCACCAGCTGCGCGTCGGCCGCGCCGTTCTCCAGCGCGGTGATCAGTTGCGCCAGCGCGCGCCAGTTCTGTTCGCCATGGCCCTGGATGGCGGCGACCGCCTTCGGCGCCAGCTGCGTCAGGTCCTGGTCGCAGCGCATCACCATCTCGCCGATCATCCCGGCCAGGCCCATGCGCTGGCCGTCTTCCGGGCTGTAGATGCGCTCCACGCCGTAGTCCTGCAGCTCGCGGATCTCCGCCGGCACGATCACGCCGCCGCCGCCGCCGAACACGCGGATGTTGGCGCCGCCGCGTTGCCGCAGCAGGTCGACCATGTACTTGAAGTATTCGGTGTGGCCGCCCTGGTAGGAGCTGACCGCGATGCCCTGCACGTCTTCCTGCAAGGCGGCGGTGACCACCTCGTCGACGCTGCGGTTGTGCCCGAGGTGGATCACCTCCGCGCCCATGCCCTGCAGGATGCGCCGCATGATGTTGATGGCGGCGTCGTGGCCGTCGAACAGGCTGGCGGCGGTGACGAAGCGCACCTTGTGCGTCGGGCGATAGCTGGCGAGCGCCTTGAATTCGGCGGACAGGTCGGTCATGGGGCGATTGTCTCCGGGAACCCTCCGAGCCTAGTTGACGTTTACGTCAACGTCAATCCATGCCACGGCCGGAATGCGGAAGCGGCCCGCAGGCCGCTTCCTTCAACACTCCGCGTTCCCGCCGGAGCCTGCCCCCGCCGAGGCGGGAGCGGGAGCGGGAGCGACGATCAACCGCCGCCGTACAGGTAGTTCGGCAGCCAGAGCGTCAGGCCCGGCCAGATGTACATCAGGACCATGCACAGGATCACGATCAACATGTACGGCATCATCCCCGCGAAGATCTGGTTGATCGTCACGTGCGGTGGCGACACTCCCTTCAGGTAGAAGGCCGACATGGCCACCGGCGGCGACAGGAAGGCGGCCTGCAGGTTCACGAACACCAGCACGCCCCACAGCATCGGGTCGATCTGGAAGTGCTGCAGCAGCGGCAGGAAGATGGGCACGAAGATCACGATGATCTCGGTCCACTCCAGGGGCCAGCCCAGCACGAAGATGATCGCCTGCGACAGCAGCAGGAACTGCATCGGCGACAGGTCCAGGCCCAGCACCCATTGCTCCACCACCCGTTGTCCGCCCAGCAGCGCGAAGACGGCGGAGAAGATGGCGGACCCGACGAACAGCCAGCACACCATCGACGTCGTCTTGGCCGTGAGGAACACCGCTTCCTTGGTCCGCTCCCAGTTCAGCGTGCGGGCCTGCCACGCCATCAGGAAGGCGCCGGCCGCCCCCACCGCCGCCGACTCGGTGGCGGTGGTGATGCCGAACAGGATCACCGCCAGCACCACGAAGGTCAGGATCGCCAGCGGCATCACCGAAGACGTCAGCATGCGCAGGATCTCGAACTGCTCGGCGTCGAAGCGCCAGTAGTACCAGGCAAGCAGCAGGATCGTCAGCGCCGCGGCGATGCCGAAGCCGATGTAGAACACGTCCGGGACGCCCGGCGCGGCGGCGGCCGTTGCCGGCCCGCCCAGGCTTTCCGGTGGTCCCTCTTCAGCGGGCGCTGCGCGGGCGGCGCCCGGCGGTTCTTTCACGCCATCCGCCGACGGCGGCTCCTGCAAGCCACCGGACGCGGCGGCTTCCGTCGGCGGCTCTTGCAGCCCACCGGAGGCCGGCGGCTCCTTCAGGTCGGAGCCGGAGGCGGGTGGGGCGCCGACAGCCGTGGCCGGTGCCGCCGTGCCCGCGGCGACCGGCTGCGCCGCCACTGCAGCCGCAACATCGACCTTCTGCGAGTAGATCACCACGTACCACCACACCGTGCCCAGCGTCACCAGCGCCAGCAGCACCGGCACGAGCGAAGTGCCCAGCCCGCGCAGCAGCATGCCCCGGCGCAGCGCCAGCTGCTGGCCGACGCCCGACATGGCGCGCGCAGGCGATGCAAGCGCCGTCACCAGCGCCGGCAGCAGGCGCCGCCCGTACTGGCCCGACACGTGGGCAAGCCACGGCGGGATCGGCACCTGCATCTGTTCGGGCGGCAGCTTGGGGGCGATCTTCGGATTGATCATCACCCAGCCGATCACGTAGACCAGGTACAGCAGCGCGAGGAAGAAGCCGGGGAACATCGCGGCGGCGTACAGCTTGACCACCGACTGGCCGGCAACCGCCGCGTACACGATGATCATCACGGACGGCGGGATCAGGATGCCCAGCGTGCCGCCGGCGGTGATGACGCCCGCTGCCAGCCGCGTGTCGTAGCCGGCGTTCAGCATGGGCCGCATCGCGATCACGCCCATCAGCACCACCACGGCGCCGACCAGCCCGGAAGCGATGCCCCAGAAGGTGCAGATGATCAGCGTGGTGACCGCCAGCGATCCCGGCACGCTGCGGAAGGCGAGCTGCACGCTGTGGAACATCTTGTCCACCAGCGCGCCGCGTTCCATCACGTACCCCATGAGCACGAACAGTGGAATGGACAGCAGCGTGTCGTTGTTCATCGCACCGAAGGCGCGCTGCACCATCAGGTCGAAGATCTTGTTGTCCCAGAAGTGGACGGCCGGGTCGTAGAACGCGGCGTAGCCGAACATGATGCCCAGCCCCATGAGGGTGAACGCCGTCGGGAAACCCATCATGATCACGACGACGATGAGCATCAGCATGGTCATGCCGAGAACTGCGTCAGACATGGGGATCCTCCACCACGCGTGCGGCGCTCATGACATGCTCCCGCCGCTGCGCTGGCGCGCGTGCTCGTCGATCGACTTGGCCTTGGCCATGGCCTCGCGCTTGGTGGCCTCGTCGACGTAGATGCTGCCGGCCAGCTGCTGTTCCACCACGTCGATCTCGTCGGCGTCCTTCAGGCGGGGTGTCCATTCGCCGGTGCGGATGCAGACGATGCAGCGGACCATTTCAGCCACCCCCTGCAGCAGCACGACGGCGCCGGCGATCGGGATGATCAGCTTGAACGGATAGACCGGGAGAGGGGTCGCGTTGAAGGTGGTTTCGTGCATCTTGAGCGAGTCGCCGAAGTAGATCCAGCCGGCCCAGGTGAGCGCGAGGATGCCGGGGAGGAAGAAGACCACGTAGAGCACCAGGTCCAGGCCGGCCTGCCGGCGCGGCTTCATGCTGCCGTACAGGAAGTCGCCGCGCACGTGGCCGTCCTGGGCCAGCGTGTAGGCACCGCACATCATGAACAGCGTTCCGTACAGCATGTTGCTGACGTCGAACACCCACGCCGTCGGCATGTTCAGGATGTAGCGCTTGAAGACCTCGACGCAGACCAGCAGCATCAGCGCCACGATCAGCCAGGCGAAGGCCTTGCCGATCCAGGTGCTGATCTCGTCGACGCCGTGCAGGAGTTTCTGGATTGTCATTATGGTTTTGTCCAGGAAAGGGACTAGGGGCTAGCGCCCAGTGGCCAGGGATGTTCCCCGACCTCTGACCCCTAGCCCCCAGCCCGTGGATGTCGCTTACGCCTTCTTGCCCTTGGCGAAGTAGCGGTCGTACGCCATCTTGAAGTTCACCTCGTAGTCGAACTGCCACTGGCCGGCACGCTCGGCGAAGACGCGCTGCGAATCCATCACGCGCTTGATGAACGGGTTCTCGGTGGACTTCTTGGCCACCACGCGGTCCCATGCTTCCAGCTGCGCCTTCAGGATGGAATCGGGCGTCTTGTAGAAGTTGACCTTGTCCTTGGTCTTCAGCTCGATGTAGTCCTTGGAGTTGCGGTCGATCGACTTCCAGCTGAAGTCGGCCGAGGCGGCCTGCACGGCGTAGTCGATGATGGACTTGAGCTCCGGCGCCAGGGTGTTGTACTTGGTCTTGTTGAACAGGATCTCGAACTGCTCTCCGCTCTGGTGGAAGCTTTGCAGCATGCAGTTCTTGGCCACGTCGGGAAAGCCCAGCACGCGGTCGGACGAGGCGTTGTTGAACTCGGCCGCCTCGATCAGGCCGCGGTCGAGCGCCGGCACGATTTCGCCGCCGGGCAGCGGGTTCACCGCGGCGCCGAGGTCGGTGAACAGGTCCACCGCCAGGCCGACCGTGCGGTACTTCAGCCCCTTGAGCTGCGCGACGTTGGAGATCGGCTTCTTGAACCAGCCGAGCGGTTGCGTCTGCATCGGCCCGTACAGGTAGGACACCACGTCCATGTTGATCGACTTGTAGATCTCGTCGAGCAGGGCCTTGCCGCCGCCGTAGTAGTGCCAGGACAGGACCATGTTGGGGTTCATGCCGAAGGCCGGGCCCGAGCCCCACAGCGCCAGGGCCGAGTTCTTGCCGTAGTGGTAGGCGACGACGCCATGGCCGCCATCGAGCGTGCCCTTGTTCACCGCTTCCAACAGCTGGAAGGCGGGCACGACCGCGCCGGACGGCAGCACCTCGATCTTCAGGCGGTTGCCCGCCATGTCGTTCACCTTCTTGGCGAAGTCGTTGGCGAACTCGTGGAAGATGTCCTTCGCCGGCCAGGTGCTCTGGAAGCGGAAGGCGGTGGTCTGCGCGACGGCCACCATCGGCGCCGACATGGCGCCGGCGGCGACGGCAGCACCCTTCAAGAGGCTGCGGCGGCGGGGGCTCTTCTCTGCGGTCATGACTTGTCTCCTTGACGTTGGAATCGTTGGCAAGCTATCTTTGATTCCACCCCTTGAATGGGTAATGGGGTTTACACGGATCAGTTACGCGAAGAGCGCGGCTTTTCCTGACAACAGCCTGTCGTTCATGGGGCGAGGGCCGACCACACGCGATCAAGGAGACAAAACGATGGATAGACGCAATTTCTTCCAGGGCACCGCTGCAGCGGCGGCCACCGGCCTCACCGGCTGTGCCGCCATGGGCGCCGCGGGCAGCAACGCGCGAGCCGCCTTCGCCATCCCCGACGTGGGCATCCCGGTCGTCGGCAGCGCCGAGGTGTTCCCGGTTCGGCGCATCTACTGCATCGGCCGCAACTACGCGGCCCACTCGCGTGAAATGGGGTCGGACCCCACCCGCGAGCCGCCGTTCTTCTTCCAGAAGCCGACCGATGCGATCCAGTACGTCCCGACCGGCAGCGTGGCCGACCACCCTTATCCGTCGCTGACGAAGAACTACCACTACGAAGCGGAACTGGTGGCCTGCCTCGGCAGCGGCGGCCGCAACATCCCGGTGGCCTCGGCGCTGCAGCATGTCTGGGGCTACACCCTGGGGCTGGACATGACGCGTCGCGACCTGCAGCGCGCCATGGGCGACGAGAAGAAGCCCTGGGAGATCGGCAAGAGCTTCGACCACTCTGCGCCCATCGGTCCGGTGCATCGGGTCGCGCAGACGGGCCACTTCACGCAGGGCGCGATCTGGCTCAAGGTGAACGGCCAGACCAGGCAGAGCGCCAACCTCAACCAGATGATCTGGTCGGTGGCCGAGCAGATCGCCAAGCTGTCCGAAGCCAACGAGCTGTTCCCCGGCGACATCATCTACTCGGGCACGCCCGAGAACGTCGGCCCCGTCGTCAAGGGCGACGTGATCGAGATGCACATCGACGGCCTGCCCAACCTCAGCGTCAGGATCGTCTAGGACCCGACAAGCCGACGCCGAGGTTGCGCAGGAGGCGAACAAGATCCAGGAATCCCTTTCGAGGTTTTTTCTGCGTCCTCTGCGAGACCTCTGCGCCTTCTGCGTCCGGTTGTCCGATCCCGTTTTTCTGCCCCGCGCTCCAGGCTGGCAAAATCGCCGCCATGAGCGCCGCGCCTCCCCCCGACCTTTCTTCCGACCAGCCCCGGCCCGCCGAGGGCTATGCGGGCGATGTCACGCCTGAACTCGCCTGGCGCTGGGTCCAGGCTGGGGAGGCCGTGCTGGTCGACGTGCGCACCGACGCGGAACGCGAATGGGTCGGCTTCGTGCCGGGGGCGATGGCGCTCGGCTGGAAGCAATGGCCCGGCATGGCGGTCGATCCGCTGTTCGGCGAGAAGCTGAGGGCGGGGCTGCCGGCGGGCAAGAAGGCCGTGCTGCTTTGCCGCAGCGGCGTGCGCTCCATCGCGGCGGCCCGGCGCGCGACGGAACTCGGGGTCGAGGCATACAACATCCTCGAAGGCTTCGAAGGCGAAGCCGACGCCGAGGGCCACCGCAATCGCAAGGGCGGCTGGCGCCTGCGCGGGCTGCCGTGGCGGCAGAACTGAGCCGCCGCCTTTCTTTTTCCAATCTGAGGTCACCATGGCAGTCAACCTGAGCGCCCCGAGCGCGGACTCGCTGCACCCCGTCGCGGGCGTGCGCATCGGCGTCGCCGAAGCGGGCATCCGCAAGGCGAATCGCAAGGACCTCACGGTCTTCCTGCTCGACGCGGGGGCGGCCGTGGCGGGCGTGTTCACCAGCAACCGCTTTTGCGCCGCGCCGGTGCAGGTGTGCCGTGAGCACCTTGCGCACGGCGACATCCGGGCGCTGGTGATCAACACCGGCAACGCCAACGCGGGCACCGGTGAAGACGGCCTGGTCCGGGCGCGCGCGACCTGCATCGCCGCGGCCCAGCAGCTCGACCTCGCACCCGAGCAGGTGCTGCCCTTCTCCACCGGCGTGATCATGGAGCCGCTGCCGCTGGACCGCATCCAGGCCGGCTTGCCGGCGGCTTTCGCCGACGCACAGCCGGGTCACTGGCTGCGCGCGGCCGAGGGCATCATGACTACCGACACGCTGCCCAAGGCTTTCAGCCGGCAGGTGCAGGTCGAGGGCGTCACGGTCACCATCACGGGGATCAGCAAGGGCGCCGGCATGATCCGGCCGAACATGGCGACCATGCTCGGCTTCCTCGCCACCGATGCCTGCGTCGCCGCCAGCCTGCTGCCTGGACTGGCCTTCGAGTTGGCGGAAGGCTCGTTCAACCGCGTGACGGTGGACGGCGACACGTCCACCAACGATTCCTTCGTGGTGGTCGCCACCAACAAGGCAAGGCACGCGCCCATCACCTCCCTGGCGTCGCCTTCCGGCCGCGTGCTCAAGGAGGCGATGCTCGAAGTGGCCCGCCTGCTGGCCCAGGCCATCGTGCGCGACGGCGAAGGGGCCACCAAGTTCATCACCGTTCGGGTGGAGGGCGGGGCCACGGTGGAGGAATGCCGCAAGGTGGCTTACGCCATCGCCCATTCGCCGCTGGTGAAGACCGCCTTCTTCGCGAGCGACCCGAACCTCGGCCGCATCCTTGCCGCCGTCGGCTATGCCGGCATCACCGATCTCGACCCGGCCGGCGTCGACCTGTACCTGGACGACGTGCACGTCGCCCTGCGGGGCGGCCGCAATCCTGCGTACCGCGAAGAGGACGGCCAGCGCGTGATGAAGCAGCCGGAGATCACGGTGCGCGTGGTGCTCGGACGCGGCAGCGCGGTCGACCAGGTGTGGACCTGCGACTTCAGCCACGAGTACGTGACCATCAACGCCGACTACCGCTCATGAGCCAGAACTTCGAACACCTGATCGACCGCGCGATGCAATTGCTCGCGCGGATCGAAGCCGTGCTGCCGCAGCCGCTGTCGGCGCCCGACTGGAACGCGGCGATCGCCTGGCGCTACCGCAAGCGCTCCAGTGGCCATGGCGTGATGGAGCCGGTGCGGCACGTGGGCGCGATGCGCCTCGACGACCTGAAGGAAATCGAGCCGCAGAAGGAAAAGATCCAGCGCAACACGCTGCAGTTCGTGCAGGGGCATCCGGCCAACAACGTGCTGCTGACCGGCGCCCGCGGCACCGGCAAGTCCTCCCTGATCCGGGCCTGCCTGAACGCCTACGCCGACCAGGGCCTGCGCCTGATCGAAGTGGACAAGTCCGACCTGACGGACCTGCCGGACATCGTCGAGGTGGTGGCCAACCGGCCCGAGAAGTTCATGATCTTCTGCGACGACCTCAGCTTCGAGGAAGGCGAGGCCGGCTACAAGGCATTGAAGTCGATCCTCGACGGCTCGGTGGCCGCGTCCACGCCGAACGTGCTGATCTACGCCACCAGCAACCGCCGCCACCTGCTGCCCGAGTACATGAAGGAGAACCTCACGTACACGCACACCGATGACGGCGAGGTGCATCCGGGGGAGGTGGTGGAGGAGAAGATCTCGCTGTCCGAGCGCTTCGGGCTGTGGGTGAGCTTCTATCCCTTCAGCCAGGACGAGTACCTGCACATCACGGCGACCTGGCTGGCGCACTTCGGCGTGCCGCCGAGCGACATCGCGGCGGCGCGTCCCGAGGCCCTGGTGTGGGCGCTGGAGCGCGCCTCGCGCAGTGGCCGCGTCGCCTACCAGTTCGCCCGCGATTACGCCGGCCGGCATCACGCGTGAACCCGCGCGCCGCCCGGCCGCCCGAAGGCGCGAACGCCCCCTCGGGGGGTAGCGCAGCGGCTTCAGCCGCAAGCTCGGGGGCCACAGGCGCCGCCCGGCCGCTGGAAGGCGCGAACGCCCCATCGGGGGCTACGCTCCTGGTCGCCGATGGCGATCGGCCGCGCGAGGGCGGGGCCGATCGCAAGGAGGTGGAGGTGGCCGTTGGCGTGTTGATCCGCGCTGACGGCGCCTTCCTGCTGACGTCGCGTCCGCCGGGCAAGGTCTACGAAGGCTATTGGGAGTTCCCAGGTGGCAAGGTCGAAGCCGGTGAGACGGTGGAGCAGGCCTTGCGGCGCGAACTGCAGGAAGAGATCGGTATCACGATCGCCGCGGTGCATCCGTGGCGGGTGGAGCGGGTGGACTATCCGCACGCACTGGTACGGCTGAATTTCTGCAAGGTGTTCGAGTGGACCGGCGAACTGCACATGCACGAGGGGCAGCAGTGCGCCTGGCAGCAGTTGCCGGTGCAAGTGCAGCCGGTGTTGCCGGGAACCGTGCCGGTGTTGCAGTGGTTCGCGCAGGAGCGTGGCTTTCAGGGGCCGACGCATCGTTAGGGATGTCATCCGGCCTCGAGACATGGGCCCCGGGTCTAGCCCGGGACGACATGTCCTTGTCCCTACTGCTCCTTCGGGTCCCCGAAAGGCAATTCGTCCGGCGGCGTCTCGTCCGGCAGGCGGAAGCTTTCGCTCGCCCAGGCGCCCAGGTCGAGGTTCTTGCAACGCTCGCTGCAGAACGGGCGGTAGCGGTTGGTGGGTGCGTAGATGCTGTCGCCGCCGCAAGCGGGGCATCGCACGATGCGGGGTTTCTCGGCGCGGCTGGCCACGGTCTCACCTCAGGCGCAGAGTGTCAGTTCGAAGGAAGTATTGTCGCTGCTCGCCTGCATGCGGTCGTTCTCCTGGCGCATCATGCGCACCGAAATCATCAGCCGGTTGCCGCTGATTTCGGGCACCAGGCCCAGCGAGTCGTCGATGCGCAGGCGCAGCAACAGGAAGGTGCGGCCCTGCGGCAGCGTCTGCTGCAGCTGGCCGCCGTTGGCCATCACCTTCTGCGGCGTGCCGGAATCGCGCAGCATCTTCAGCAGCAGGTGGATGGATTCGGCCAGCGGCGCCAGGGTGCCGGCCCAGCGTTCCAGGTCGGCCCGGCGCTGGCCGGCCGGCAGGTGCTGCCAGGCGTAATAGCCGGGCAGGTCGAATTCGCAGGTGCCGCCGGGGATGCCGGCGCGGCTGCGGATGCTCATGAGCCAGTCGTTCTCGGTCAGCGACTGGCCAGCTTTGCCGGGCGTGCCGTTGACGGCGGTGAAGCAGCCATCGAGCTGGCCCAGCATGCGGTCGATCACGCCTTCGGCCACGCCGGGCACGCCACGGTAGCCGTTGAGCACGTGCTTTTGCCGCTCCAGGTCCTTCAGCACGTCCGACTTGAGGTCGGCGCGCGCGGCGACGTCCATCACTTCGAAAATCGTCGCCAGCGCATAGTGATGGTCCAGCGGATGGCTGCGCGGGATCAGTTCGCCGAGCCGCCGGAACAGGTGTTCCAGCCGCAGGTACGTCCTAATGCGTTCGTTGAAAGGGTATTCGTAGAGGATCACGCGGCGCCATCATAGCCCGAAGGATTGCGCTGCCTGCTCCACCTCCAGCGCCAGTGCCGCCAAGCTCAGCGCTTCGTTGCAGATCACGATGTCGGCGGCGGCCAGCCGAAGTGCCCGCGGCGCCTGCGCGGCGATGATGGTCCGCACTTCGTCGGGCGCCAACCCGCTGCGTGCCACCACGCGGGCGACCTGCGTCTCCGGCTCGCAATCCACCACCAGCACCCGGTCCAGCTGCGCGCGCCAGCGGCCCGACTCCACCAGCAGCGGGATGTCGAAGACGATGCAGCGCGCCCCCGCCGCCAGGGCGGCATCGACCTGGCGGGCGCTCTCCTGCCCCACCAGCGGATGGATGATCTGCTCGAGTTCGCGCCGCGCCTGCGGCTGCGCATACGCGTGTTCACGCATGCGGGCGCGATCGAGGGCGCCCTCCGGCGTGATGAATCCGGCGCCGAAGTGCGCCGCGATCGCAGCGATCGCCGCCCCGCCCGCCGCGGTGGTGGCGCGCGAGATCGCGTCGGCGTCGATGGTCGCCGCGCCGCGCTGGCGCAGCATCTCGAGCACGGTGCTCTTGCCGCTGCCGATGCCGCCGGTGAGCCCGATGCGCGCCGCCACGGCAGCAGTTCCTCAGCGCACGCCGAAAGGGAAGGCGAAGGGAAGCAGGGCCGGCACCGCCGCCGGACTCAGCGCCAGGCACACCAGCCCGGCGCCGGCCAGGTACGGGCCGAAGGGCATAGGAATGTCCTTGTGCGCCAGCTTGCCGATCACCAGCAGGATCGTGCCGATCACCGCGCCGACGATGGACGACAGCAGGATGATCGCCAGCAGGTACTCGGCGCCCAGCCAGGCGCCCAGCGCGGCCAGCAGCTTGAAGTCGCCGTAGCCCATGCCTTCCTTGCCGGTGGCCAGCTTGAAGGCCTGGAACACGCCCCAGAACACCAGGTAGCCGAGGGCGGCGCCCCAGACGGCGGAGGCCAGTGGAACCGACCAGCCCAGGGCCGCCACCAGCAGCCCGAGCCACAGCAGGGTGTAGTTCAGGTCGTCCGGCAGGATCGTGGTGTCCATGTCGATCAGGAACAGGCAGATCAGCAGGGCGGCGAAGGCCATCCACGCGGCCGCCTGCGGCGTCAGCCCCCAGCGCCAGCCGCACAGCGCGAAGAAGCCGGCGGTCACCAGTTCGACGATGGGATAGCGCAGGCCGATCGGCGTCTTGCACTGCGAGCACTTGCCGCGCAGCGCCAGCCAGCTGATCACCGGGATGTTCTCGTACCAGCGGATCACGTGGCCGCATTGGCGGCAGCGCGAGCGCGGCACGACCAGGTTGAAAGCCGGCTCTTCCTTGGCTGGCTGGCCGCTGTACTCCGCGCACTCGGCGGCCCACTGCCGCTCCAGCATCTTCGGCAAGCGGTAGATGACCACGTTGAGGAAGCTGCCGACGAGGAGGCCCAGGACGCCCGCCAGGAGGGCGTCCATTCCCGTGAGCGCCATCAGACCACCTGGCCCAGCTTGAAGATGGGCAGGTACATCGACACCACGATGCCGCCGATGATCGTGCCCAGCACCACGATGATGATGGGCTCCATCAGGCTGGACAGGCCCGCCACCATGTCGTCGACCTCGGCTTCATAGAAGTCGGCCGCCTTGCCCAGCATGTGGTCGATCGAGCCGGATTCCTCGCCGATCGCGCACATCTGCAGCACCATGGAGGGGAACACGTTGGTGTTCGTCATGGCCGCGGTCAGGCTGGTGCCGGTCGACACTTCCTGCTGGATCTTCTGCGTGGCCACTTCGTAGACCGAGTTGCCGGAGGCGCCGCCGACCGAGTCCAGCGCTTCCACCAGCGGCACGCCGGCGGCGAACATGGTCGACAGGGTCCGCGTCCAGCGGGCGATCACCGACTTGTAGACCAGGTTGCCGAACAGCGGCAGCTTCAGCATGACCCGGTCCATGGCCATCTGCACCTTGGCGCTGCGGCGCCAGGCCTGCATGAAGAAGTAGAGGCCGCCGCCGATGGTGCCGAAGATCAGCCACCACCACTTGACGAACACCTCGGACACGGCGATCACGAACAGCGTGGGGGCCGGCAGGTCGGCGCCGAAGGACGTGAACACTTCCTTGAAGGCGGGGATCACGAAGATCATGATCACGGTGACCACCACGAACGCCACCACCAGCACGGCGATCGGGTACATCAGCGCGGACTTGATCTTGGACTTGATCGCCTCCGTCTTTTCCATGTAGGTCGCCAGGCGGTCCAGCAGGCTTTCCAGGATACCGGCGGCTTCACCGGCTTCCACCAGGTTGCAGTACAGGCTGTCGAAGTAGAGCGGGTACTTGCGGAAGGCGGCCGACAGCGACGTGCCGGTCTCGACGTCCGTGCGGATGTCGTTCAGCAGCTTGGTGACGCTGGCATTGGCGTTGCCGCGGCCGACGATGTCGAAGGCCTGCAGCAGGGGCACGCCGGCCTTCATCATGGTGGCCAGCTGGCGGGTGAAGATCGCGATGTCCTTCGGGCGGATCTTGGAGCCCGAGCGCATGCGGCGCTTCTTGATCTTGGTCGGCGACACCCCCTGGCGCCGCAGCGACGCCATGACCTGGTTCTCGCCGGCGGCGCGCGTTTCCCCGCGGACCTGCTTGCCGTTGCGGTCGCGGCCTTCCCATTCGAAGACGAATTCCTTCGTTGCTGTTGCGGTGGCCATCGTGTGGAGGCTCCTCTGTGCGACCTTGCGCTGTTATACGTTGGTGACGGCTAGCACTTCCTCGAGGGAAGTCATGCCCAGCTTGACCTTGTGCAGGCCGGATTCGCGCAGGCTGCGCACGCCGTCGCGTTTCGCCTGCTGGGCGAGTTCCAGGGCGCTGCCATCGGCCAGGATGATGCGCTGCATGTCCTCGGTGATCGGCATCACCTGGTAGATGCCGACGCGGCCCTTGTAGCCGTTGTTGCAGGCCGAGCAGCCGACCGGCTTGTAGGGGGTCCAGCTGCCGTCGACGTCTTCTTCCTTGTAGCCCGCTTCGATCAGCGTCTCGTAAGGGATGTCCATCGGCTGCTTGCACTGCGGGCAGAGGCGCCGCGCCAGCCGCTGCGCGGTGATCAGGATCACGGCGGAGGCGATGTTGAACGGCGCGATGCCCATGTTGCGCATCCGCGTGAGCGTCGTGGGCGCGTCGTTGGTATGCAGCGTCGACAACACCAGGTGCCCGGTCTGCGCCGCCTTGATGGCGATGTCGGCGGTGTCGAGGTCGCGGATTTCGCCGACCATGATGATGTCCGGATCCTGGCGCAGGAAGGCCTTGAGCGCCACGGCGAAGGTCAGGCCGGCCTTGTCGTTCACGTTGACCTGGTTGACACCGGGCAGGTTGATTTCCGCCGGGTCCTCCGCGGTGGAGATGTTCACCCCCGCCTTGTTCAACATGTTCAGGCAGGTGTAGAGCGACACCGTCTTGCCCGAGCCGGTCGGGCCGGTGACGAGCACCATGCCGTACGGGCGGCTGATCGCTTCGAGCAGGCGCACCTTCTCCTCGGGTTCGTAGCCGAGGGCCTCGATGCCCAGGCGGGCGCTGGACGGATCCAGGATCCGGATCACGATCTTCTCGCCGAAGAGCGTCGGCAGGGTCGAGACCCGGAAGTCAATCACGCGGTCCGGGCCGATCTTCAGCTTCATCCGGCCGTCCTGCGGCACCCGCTTCTCGGAGATGTCCATGCGGGAGATCACCTTGATGCGCGAAGCGAGCTTGTCCTTGATGGCCACGGGCGGCGAGGCGATCTCGCGCAGTTCGCCGTCGATGCGAAAGCGCACGCGGTAGGTGTGCTCGAAGGGCTCGAAGTGCAGGTCCGACGCGCGGGCGCCGATGGCGTCCAGCAGCATCTTGTGCAGGAACTTGACCACCGGGGCGTCGTCGACGTCGGAGACGGCGCCCTTGTCGTCCTCGTCGACCACCGACGAGTCCATCGTCGACTCGTCGAACTCGAAGTCGTCGCCGATGATGCTGTCCATGGCCTCGGTGGCCGTGGTGGCCAGGCCCTCGACCATCTTGGTCAGCTTGTCGTATTCGGCGATCACCCAGTCCACGCCCATCTGGGTGGCGAACTTGATCTTTTCGGCGGCCTGCTGGTCCGACGGGTCGGCAGTGGCGACGATCAGGCGGTTGTTGCGCTTGGACAGCACCACCACCCGGTAGGACTGGCAGATCTTGGTATCGAGCAGGCCCTTGGGGACCCGGCCGATGTCCACGGCTTCCAGGTCCAGCAGCGGTGCGCCGAAGGCGGCGGACATGGTGTGGGCCAGGTCGGATGCCGACACCGCGCCGGAACCGGTCAGCTCCTGGATGAAGCTGGTGCGGTTGGCCTGCGCCTTCTTGTAGATGTCGTCGGCGGCCTTCTGCCCCAGCTTGCCGGCCGACACGAGGGCCCTGCCCAGGCCTGGGAGGGCGGAAACTTCAGTGGCGGGATCGACGGCGGCCATGGATGGAATTCAGGAGACTTGAGGGAGTACTGACTCCGCAAGCGATAGTCAGTCGCCGATCATCCCGAAAAGCCGAGTTGGTGTAAATGCGCAAGCGCTCCGGGGGAGCGCCAGCGTTGGTAGGAAGTCACGTCGGCCCGCAATGATGCACCCTTTGGGCAATGGCTTGTTACGTCTGGGGGGCAGTTCCCTACGTCCGCCACCGTGCTTCGCCGGGGTGCAAGCTGCGCTCACGCGCCTTGCCGGCCGCCGCTTCCATCATCTCGCCCGGCGTCGGGCGGCGGCGCTCCCCACCACCCAGCTGGCGATCGCCAGGCTCACGAACGCCGCCAGGCCCAACCCGAACTTCAGCGCGCTGCCAAACAGCAGCGGCACGACAAACCCCGACACCATGGCGAACAGGATCATCATCACGAAATTGAGCAGCGACGCCGCCAGCCCGCGCATGCGCGGGTAGATGTCCAGCACCTGCATGCTCATGGCGGGCATCGCCAGCGCCAGCCCGAAGTTGTAGATCGCGATCAGCCCGATCGCCCACCACGCCGCCAGCTCGAACAGCAGGCAACAGCCCACGTTGACCGCGGCGGCCGCAGCCATCACGCCATAGCCCCACCATGTCATGGCATTGGCGGTGTAGCGATGGGCGAACTTCGCGCCGATGGCGGAGCCCAGCACCATCCCGGCGATGGTCGGCACGAACAGCCAGCCGAAGGAGGTCTCCGACAGGTGCAGCACGTTGATCACGAAATCGGCGGCGCCGGAGATGTACAGGGCCAGCCCGCCGAACGCGAAACCGTAGCCGAGCGCGCGCGCCATGAAAACCGGGTTGCGCAGCGCGCGCCAGTAGTTCGCAGCGATGGGCGCCACCCGCAAGGGCTGGCGCGCGCCGGCCGGCAGCGATTCCTCCAGCCTCGCGAAGCTGGCGGCCAGCAGGATCGCCCCCAGCGCGGCCAGGAACAGGAACACCGCGCGCCAGCCCAGTCCCGCTTGCAGCCAGCCGCCGACGATGGGGGCCACCGCCGGGGCGATGCCGAAGATCATCATCAGGTGGGCCATCATCCGCTGCGCGGGCGCGCCCTCGAAACGGTCGCGGACCACGGCCTGCGCGATGACCATGCCGGCGCCGGAGCCCAGGCCCTGCACCGCGCGGAAGAACAGCAGCCAGCCGAAACTCTGCGACAGCGCAGCGCCGACCGAACCGGCCACGAACAGCACCAGCGCGCCCAGCGTGACCGGCCGGCGGCCCAGGGAATCCGAGAGGCTGCCGTAGAACAGCGCCGTGCCGGCATGGGCGACCAGATAGATGCTCAGCGTCTGTTGCACCATCAACGCGTCGACGCCGAAGCGCGATGCCAGGGCCGGCAGGGAAGGCAGGTAGGTGTCGGTGGCGAAGGGGCCCAGCATGGCCAGGCCGGCGAGGAGGAAGGTCAGCGAAACGGTGCTCAAGGATGTCCCGTGGCCAGGCCCATGTGCCGCAGCAGCAGCTGCGACAGCGGCGATTTCGGATCGTGCAGGCTGGCGACGCCCTCGAAGTGGTTGCTGTCGGCCAGCCGCACCAGTCGATGCGGGTGGCCGGCTGTCGCCATCGCAGCGGCGAAGTCGCGCGCGTGCCGCTGGAACTCGGGACTTTCGCGGTCGCCGTAGCTCACCAGCACCGGGCAGTGCAGGCGGTCCAGGTGGCGCAGCGCGCTGAAATCATCCTCCTGCGCGGCGCTCAGCTTCACGTAGCTGCTGCGGGCACTGAGCAGGACCGGCCGCAGGTCGTACATCCCGCTGATGCAGCTGCCGGTCTTGAACACCTTGTCCGGCAGGCCGTGGTCGGCCCAGCGCGTGGTCAGCAGCACGCTGGCGAGATGCGCGCCGGAAGAGTGGCCGACCAGGTGGATCTGCTGCGGGTCGCCCCCGAACCGGCCGGCATGGCGGTGCAGCCACTGCACGGCCCGGCGCAGCTGCTGCACCATGTCCGGCATGCCGACCGCTCCGGGCACGGGAGCCAGGCAAGCGAAGCGGGCGGCGACGAAGTGCGCGCCGCAGCCGACGAAAGTCTCGGCGGCGAAGATGAAGGCGTTGTGCGGCTGCGCCATCCAGCGGCCGCCGTGCACGAACAGCACCACTGGCAAGCCCTGGCTCTGCGCCGGGACGATCTCCAGCGTTTCGTCTGCGCTGTCGCCGTAGGACGCGACTTCATGCGGCCGCCGGGCCCGCACTGCGGCGCTGCGCTCCAGGTTGGCTGCGGCGACGGCGGCGAAATTCGGGGCCCACGCCGTCTGGTCGTAGGCCTGGTCCAGTTCTTCCTGCGTGTAGTGCAGGAAGACGTTCGGCTTGTTGCTGGTCATGGATGCGTTGGTTGGAACATGGCGCGTGGCCGTGTTCGCATTGTCGATGCAGCCCGACGCAGGAAAGGATTGACTTCCGCTGCCCTCCGGCTCCGACCCCGGGTCATCACGCCTGGCGGCCAAATCGGCACTCCACGGCCAGGCGCCGCAATTGCGCAGGAGATCCCATGAAAGTCCTCAGTCCCACTGTCCACGGCGTGCTCGACTACGCCCTGGCCGTGCTGTTCCTCGTGCTCCCCGGCGTGCTCGACTTTCCGCCGCCGGCCGCGGTTGCTTCCTATGTGATCGGGGTCGTCTACATCGCGGCTTCGCTGATCACGCGCTATCCGCTCGGCGTGCTGAAGTTGCTGCCCTTCCCGGCGCACGGCGTCATCGAGAGCCTGATGGCGATCGCCTGGATCGCTCTGCCCTGGGTGATGGGCTTTGCCGAGCACGGGCCGGCCCGCAACTTCTTCGTCGTGGCCGGCGTCGGCTTGCTGGTGGTGGTGGCCTTGACCAACTACCGCGCGGCGGAACTGGACCAGCGGCTGCGCCGCGCCCCCGTCTGAACGCCAGGCCGGTGAACATGCAGAGCGCTTCGCCAGACGAGCTCGGCGCGCTGAACCTTCCCCACTACACGGCGGAAGAAAAGCGCAAACGCATCTTCGCCATCGTTGCCGCCTCGTCCGGCAACCTGGTGGAATGGTTCGACTTCTACATCTACGCGTTCGGGGCGATCTACTTCGCCCCGGCGTTCTTCCCCAAGTCGGACCCCACGGCGCAGTTGCTCAACACCGCCGGCGTCTTCGCCGCCGGCTTCCTGATGCGCCCGGTGGGCGGCTGGATGTTCGGGCGCATCGCCGATCGCCAGGGGCGCAAGACGGCGATGGTGATCTCGGTCGTGATGATGTGCGCCGGTTCCTTGCTGATCGCGTCGCTGCCCACGTATGCCTCCATCGGCGCCTGGGCGCCCGCGTTCCTGCTGATGGCGCGGCTGCTGCAGGGCCTTTCGGTCGGAGGCGAGTACGGGGCCACGGCGACCTACATGAGCGAGGTGGCGCTGCGCGGCCAGCGCGGCTTCCTCTCCTCCTTCCAGTACGTCACACTGATCGGCGGCCAGTTGCTGGCCGTGCTGGTGATCGTGCTGCTGCAGCAGGTGATGAGCGACGAGGAGCTCAGGGCCTGGGGCTGGCGCATCCCGTTCGTGATAGGCGCATTCACCGCCGTCATCGCGCTGCTGCTGCGCCGCACGCTGCACGAGACCTCGACCGCGCAGACGCGCGCCAACAAGGATGCGGGCACGATCAGGGGCGTGCTGCGTCACCACCGGGCTGCCTTCCTCACGGTGGTGGGCTATACCGCGGGTGGTTCGTTGATCTTCTACACCTTCACGACCTACATGCAGAAGTTCCTGGTCAACTCGGCGGGCATGTCGGTGAAGACCGCCAGCAACGTGATGACGGTGTGCCTGTTCCTGTACATGTGCATGCAGCCCTTGTTCGGCGCGCTGTCCGACCGGATCGGCCGCCGCACCAACATGTTGCTGTTCGGAGCCCTGGGCGCCGTGGCCACCGTCCCCATCCTCACGACGCTGGAGGACGTGCGCAGCCCCGTCGCGGCGGGTGCGCTGATCCTGCTGGCGCTGGCGATCGTCAGCTTCTACACCTCGGTCAGCGGCATCGTGAAGGCGGAGCTGTTCCCGGCGGAGGTGCGCGCGATGGGCGTGGGGCTGGCGTACGCGATCGGCAATGCGCTGTTCGGCGGCACGGCCGAGTACGTCGCGCTCGGCCTCAAGAGCCTCGGGCACGAGTCGCTGTTCTACTGGTACGTGTCCGCGATGATGGTGGTGGCGTTCTTCGTCAGCCTGCGGATCCCGCGGCACCCGAGCTACTTGCGCCACGATCACTGACCCGAGGGCGCGCCGCGCCCCCGGGCCTGGCCGCCGCTCAGGCGCTGGCCGGCAAGCCCGCCAGCAACTTGTCGAGCGTGATCGGGTAGTCGCGCACCCGCACTCCCGTCGCGTTGTAGATGGCGTTGGCGATCGCCGCGCTCACACCGCAGATGCCCAGCTCGCCGACGCCCTTGGCCTTGAGCGGCGACGACATCGGATCGACCTCGTCGAGGAAGATCACGTCCTGGTGCGGGATGTCGGCATGCACGGGGACTTCGTAGCTCGCCAGGTCATGGTTGACGAAGAAGCCCAGGCGCTGGTCCACCGCCAACTCCTCCATCAAGGCGCCACCGACACCCATCGTCATCGCGCCGATCACCTGGCTGCGCGCCGTCTTGGGGTTCAGGATGCGTCCGGCCGCGCAAACCGCCAGCATGCGGCGCACGCGGATCTCCGCCGTGAACGCATCGACACCGACTTCGACGAAGTGGGCGCCGAAGGTGGACAGCTGGCTCTTCTTGGCCAGGTCGCCGTACTCCATCTGGTCCTCGCCGACCAGCTCGCCCTGTCGCGCCGCGTCCGCCAGGGATGCGCTGCGGCCACCCGAGCGAACCTGTCCCGCGGCGAAGCTTGCGGCGGCCGGATCGAAACCGAGCTTGCGGGCCGCCGCCTCGCGCAGCTTCACGCACGCCGCGTAGACGCCCGCCGTGGAGCTCGCGGCGCCGAACTGGCCGCCCGACCCGGACGACACGGGGAAGTTCGAGTCACCCAGCCGCACGAAGACGCTGGCCAGGGGCACGCCCATCATTTCGGCCGCGGTCTGCGCAATGATGGTGTAGCTGACGGTGCCGATGTCGGTCATGTCGGTTTCGACCGTGACCATGCCGCGGCGGTCCAGGCGCACGCGAGCGGCCGACTTGGTGATAGGCGCGCCGCGATAGGCGGCCGCCATGCCCATGCCCACCAGCCACTGGCCGTCGCGGACCTGGGCCGGGCGCGCGCTGCGCTGGTTCCAGCCGAAGCGGTCTGCGCCCAGGCGCAGGCATTGCACCAGCTGCCGCCTGGAGAAAGGCTGCCCCGCCGGCTTCGCGTCGTTCTGCGCGCCCTCCGCCTTGCGCCCCTGCGGATCGTCCTTCGACTGTTCACCGCTGTTGTCCGGCACCACCTGGGTGTCGTTGCGGATGCGCAGCTCCACCGGGTCGATGGCCAGTTTCTCGGCTAATTCGTCCATCGCGATTTCGAGGGCCATGTGCCCGGTGGCTTCGCCCGGCGCACGCATGGCGTTGGCCTCCGGCAGGTCGAGCACCGCCAGCCGGGTGGCCGTCATCCGGTTCGGCCCGGCATACAGCATGCGGGTCTGGTGGACCGCACCGTCCGGCTTGCCTTGCGGCAGGTCGCCCGACCAGCCTTCGTGGCCGATCGCGGTGATCCTGCCGTCGCGCGTCGCACCGATGCGCACGCGCTGGATCGTTGCGGGCCTGTGCGTGGTGTTGTTGATCATCAGCGCCCGCTGCAAGGCCACCTTCACCGGGCGCCGCGCGGCGCGGGCGCCCAGCGCCGCCAGCAGGGCGTCTGCGCGCAGGAACAGCTTGCCGCCGAAGCCGCCGCCCACGAAAGGCGAGACCAGCCTGACCTTGTCCTTGGGGATGCCCAGGGTCAGGGCCAGGTCGCTGCGGCCCCAGTCGACCATCTGATTGGAGGTCCACACCGTGAGCTGGTCGCCCTTCCACGCCGCAGTCGTCGCGTGCGGCTCCATCATCGCGTGCGACTGGTCGGGCGTGGTGTACGTCGCATCGACCTGCACCGGCGCAGCGGCGAAGGCCGCGGCGAAATCGCCGACACCGGAGTCACTTGCACCGCCGCTGCCGCCTTCGGGCTTCACCGCCCCATCCTTGGCCTTGGCGAGGTCGAAACTGCCTGGCGTGCGCTCGTAATCCACGCGCACCAGCTGCGCGGCGGCGCGCGCTTGCTCGAATGTTTCGGCCACCACCACCGCCACTGCCTGGTGGTAGTGATCGACCTGCGGCCCACCGAGCAATCTGGCGGTGTTGAACTTGCCTTTGCCCAGCTTGCCGGCGGACCGCGCCGTCACGATCGTGATCACGCCGGGCGCGCGGCGGGCGCGCTCCAGGTCCATCGAGCGGATCCTGCCCTTGGCGATGCCGGCACCGACGATGTAGCCGTAGGCGGCGTCGGGCGCGACGTCGTGGCGCTCGTACGCGTACGGAGCGGTGCCTGTCGTCTTGAGGACGCCTTCGACGCGATCGACTGGCTGGGCGACGATCTTGAGCTGGTCGATGGGATTGGTGGTCGCGGGGGTGTCGAATTTCATGGACTCAGCTCCTGGCCTGGTTCAGCACGGCGGCCAGCGTGCGTTCGGCCAGCGGCACCTTGAAGGCGTTTTCCCGGGTTGGATGGGCGCCGGCCAGCAACCTGGTGGTCACCGCGCGGGCGCCGCGCGGCATCTCGGCCTCCGCCGCTTCCACCCGCCAGGGCTTGTGCGCCACGCCGCCGAGCGCGACCCGGCCGGTGCCGTCACGCTGGACGATCGCCGCCACCGAGACCAGGGCGAAGGCATACGAGGCCCGGTCACGCGCCTTGTGATAGAGCTGCGCGCCGCCGATGGGCGCGGGCAGGGTCACCGAGGTGATCAGCTCGCCTTGCTGCAGGTTGGTGTCGATGTGCGGCGTGTTGCCGGGCAGCCGGTGGAAGTCGGCGATGGGGATCACGCGCGTCGCGCCGTCCGCCCGCACCGTCTCCACGGTGGCGTCGAGCGCGCGCATGGCGACGGCCATGTCGCTCGGGTGGGTCGCGATGCAGGCGTCGCTGCCGCCGACGATCGCATGCTGGCGGTTGTAGCCGCCCAGGGCGGAGCAGCCGCTGCCCGGCACGCGCTTGTTGCAGGGCATGTTGGTGTCGTAGAAGTAGGGGCAGCGCGTGCGCTGCAACAGGTTGCCGGCCGTGGTGGCCATGTTGCGCAACTGCCCGGATGCGCCGGCCACCAGCGCGCGCGACAACACGCCGTAGTCGCGACGTACCCGCGCATCGCTTGCGAGATCGCCGTTGCGCACCAGCGCGCCGATGCGCAGCCCGCCCTGCGCGGTGGGCTCGATCTTGTCCAGCCCGACGCCGTTGACGTCGACCAGGTGGGTCGGCGTCTCGATCTGCAGCTTCATGAGGTCCAGCAGGTTGGTGCCGCCCGCGACGAACCGGGCACCCGGCTTCGCTGCGACGGCGGCCGCCGCCTGCGCGGGCGTGTTCGCCCGTTCGTAGGTGAAGGGCTTCATGCCTTGGCTCCCGCCACTTCGGTGATGGCCTCGAGGATGTTGGAGTACGCACCGCAGCGGCAGATGTTGCCGCTCATGCGCTCGCGCAGTTCGGCCACAGAGAGCACCGGCTGCGCCGTGATGTCCGCGCTGACGTGGCTCGGCACGCCGCGCCGGATCTCGTCGAGCACCCCGACCGCGGAGCAGATCTGGCCCGAGGTGCAGTAGCCGCACTGGTAGCCGTCGTGCCTGATGAAGGCGGCCTGCATGGGATGCAGCGACTTCGGCGTGCCGAGGCCTTCGATGGTGGTGACCTTGGCGCCCTGGTTCATCACCGCCAGGCTCAGGCAGGACACGATGCGGCGCCCGTTCACCAGCACCGTGCAGGCGCCGCACTGGCCCTGGTCGCAACCCTTCTTGGTGCCGGTCAGGTGCATGTGCTCGCGCAGCGCGTCGAGCAGCGTGGTGCGGGTGTCGACATCGAGGGTGCGCGGCGCGCCGTTCACCTCCAGGGTCACGCGGGAGCGCACGGGCGCTTCCTGAGTGGCTGCCTCTGCGGCGGCGGCTGGCACGGTGGTGGCGGCGGCCGAAGAGGCGCCGGCGATCAGCAGGTCTCGGCGGGATATCGGAAAAAGGTTGCTGTCATCCATGGAGGGTGCGTCCGTTGGGGAGGGCGAGAGCCCAAACGAGCAGCATCGAACGCCGGTGCCCGGTGCGTTGTAGGCCGCCGGGCGTGCTTGGCGTCGGCAGGCGCGAAGGCCGCAGCCGCGTCACGCGGCCAACGCCTCAACCTGAAAGGCGCTCCGGCCGCCGGCTCATCCAGAAACTCAGGAACGCGAGCACCGCCAGCAGGACGACGGCGGACCCGATCAGCGAAGCATGGATGCCGAAAGCGCTGCCGCCGAGGCCCACGGTGATGCCGGCGAAGGCCCTCAGGCCGAGCGCCGACATGTTGTAGAGGCCGATCACCCGCCCCCGTGACGCTGCCGGCGCATGGACCTGGACCAGGGTCATGGCGATGCTGCTGAAGGCCAGTTCGCAGACGCCCGCGGCGAACAACAGCAGCAAGGCGAGAGGGTACGAGGAGGTGGCCGCGAAGGCGGCGAGCGACACGCACCACAGCAGCGCCATGACGAACGCGGTTCGTGCAGTCGTGGTCAGCAGGCGGCTACGGCTTTCCAGCAGCAATCCGGCGAACAGCGCACCGGCTGCGTCGGCGGCCAGCAGCATGCTGTAGGTGGCGCCGGGGTCTCCATGTCCGAGGTCGTGCGCGAAGCCCGGCATCTGCGCCTGGTAGCTGTTGCCGACGAAGAAGGAGGCGCAGCCGGCCAGCAGGATCATGGCCAGCAACAGCCGGTCGGAGCGCACCTCCGCGATGGTGCGGGTGATGTCCGCCAACCCGCGCACCGGCCGCGGCGGCGCCGCGGGTGCGGCCTGGAAACGCGGGCCGTACGGTGCCTTCCAGAGCCAGAACACGGCGGGCAAGTAGAACAGTGCATTGAGCAGCAGCCCGTAGCGCGGCCCCACGGTGAGCATGATGGCGCCGCCCACCGCCGGCCCCACCAGCACGCCCAGCGTCCGCGCGGTCGCATTGAGCCGCACGGCGCTGCCGAGCGTCTGGACCGGCACGATGTCGTGCAGCAGCATCTGGCTCGCGCCTTGCCACAGCACGCCCGCGCAGCCGTGGATCACCAGCAGCGCCATCGCCTGCCATAGCTGCAGTGAGTCGGTGATGAAGAACCAGGCCCAGCCCACCGACGCCAGGATGAACAGGGCCATGCCGCACTGGATGATGCGCCGCGGGTCGAAGCGATCGGCCAGCGCGCCGGCCGGCACCGAGAACAGCAGGAAGGGCAGCCAGTGCGACAGCACGGCGAAGCCCCCGAGCGCCGGCGAATGGAACTTCTGGAACACCATCCAGTAGCTGATGACGTGCTCGATGTTGTCGGCCATCATCGCCAGCAGGTAGGTGCTGAAATGCGCCTGGTAGCCGCGGATGCGCAGGGCGGCGAAAGAGGGCTGGGCGGGCGTGTCGGACATCGGGCGGGCAGGCAAACCGCGATGCTAACGTCAGGAGCCCGAAGATCGTCCTTTCGCGCTGCAGTGCGGGGGTGGCGGCGCGGTGGTTGCGCTGAGCAGGGGGGCCGCCGGGCGGCAGGCTGGTTTACCCGAGACCGACCTGGGCGCTGCGCTCCCGGCGCAGCCGATCGAGCTCGCTGCGCATCGTGCCGAGGTCTCGCGTGAACGCCTGGCACGCCGGGGCCATGGCCTCGCCTTGTGCCTTCGCTTCGCTGACCCGGCGCTCGGCTTTGCTCACCGCCGCTTCCAGCAGTCGGATTGAGAAACTGATCTCGATTGAATCGTCCATCGCCGAGCTTCTCCGGAAGTTGACACCCGGCAGTCGGGGTGAGGTCATTTAACGGGAGCCGCGCGTCTGCGTTGTCCACACGACGCTACCGGTGTGTAAAGTGCAAACGCCTGCAGGCGCAAACCGTGATTATTTCGCCGCGCAGCGGCCGCCACCCGCCGCGCGTCGCTGCCCGCCCCCGGGTTTGCCCGGGATGCCCGCATCGCATCACGCCCCGTGAAGTGCCATCTCCCGCCGGCGCCGGGCCCTGCCTACATTGCACTGCGGCCGGCCGGGCAGGCGCCCTGGCGCGCCTGCGCCAACGTGCTGGCCGGGTCCAGATGGCAACAAGAGGGAGACCAACCAATGAACCGGCAGCGCAGCGCGTGGTGGATCGTCGTGGGCTCGGTGCTCGGACTGATCGTGGGCAACGGGCCCATCCTCCAGTTCAGCTTCGGCGTCTTCGTCAAGCCGGTGTCGGAGGCGCTCAATGCCGAGCGCGGCACGCTCTCGGCGGCGGTGATGGTGGGCTTGCTGGCCACGGCGATCTGCACGCCCTTCATGGGTCGCCTGGTCGATCGCTTCGGCGTTCGCGCAGTCACGCTGCCGGCCATCGCGTTGTTCGCCGCCAGCATCGCGGCGATCGGATTCGCGACCACGGCCTGGGCCTATATCGCGCTGTACGCCGTGGCCGGCATCGCGGCGGCCGGCCAGACGCCGCTGGCTTACTGCAAGGCCGTGTCGTCGGCGTTCGACGCCAGGCGCGGCCTGGCGCTGGGGATCGCGATCGCCGGCGTCGGGCTCGGCACCGCGCTCGTCCCCCAGTTCGCGCAAGGACTCATCACCCGCTTCGACTGGCGCGCAGCGTACGTCGGGATGGGGATCCTGACCTTCGGCCTGGCGTTCTCGGCGATGGCGCTGCTGGTGACGACACCGGGCAGTCACCAGGACAGCGCGGGCGCGTCCTCGAGCGGCACCGCACAGGACGGCCTGACCACCGGCCAGGCGCTACGCAGCGCAACGTTCTGGAAGCTGGCCCTCAGCTTCTTCCTCGTGGCCCTGGCCGCCGGCGGCACGGTGGCCCACATCGTTCCGCTGCTGACGGATCGCGGCCTTCCCGCGCAACGCGCAGCGATGGCGCTCACCGCCGCCGGTGTCGCCCTGATCGCGGGCCGCCTGCTCTCGGGCTACCTGCTCGATCGCGTCTTCGCGCCGATCGTCGCAACCGTGTTCTTCGCGTTGCCGCTGGTGGGCATCGGCTTGTTGCTGGGGACCAGCGATGCCACCCTGGCGATCCCGGCCGCCGTCCTGGTCGGGCTCGGCTTGGGCGCCGAGGTCGACCTGATCGCCTTCCTGCAGTCGCGCTACCTCGGTTTGCGCTCGTTCGGCGAAATCTATGGCTACCTGTTCGCCGTCTTCATGGTGGGATCGGCGATCGGGCCTTTCATGATGGGGATGAGCTTCCAGGTCCTGCACAGCTATGCCCCGGCCTTGTGGGTGCTGCTCGGTGGCCTGGTGATCGCGTGCCTGCTGATGGCATGGCTGGGCCGCTATGCATTCGGCGCCGTGCCCGGCGCCGCCAACCGGTCGCCGCGCATGGCCGGACAAGCGCACTGAACGGAGTCCCCCATGGCAGACAGCGTCACGTGTCCCTTCGACTCCCCCGAAGTCGCCACCATCCAGGCGCGCGACGGCACCAGGTTGAGGGCAGCCGTCTACAAGCCGCCAGGCACCGGGCCGTTCCCGGTGCTGTTCGCTGCTTCGCCCTACCGCTTCGACAACAACGGCTTGCCGGCCAGCCCGCAGTTCCTCTGGCGCGAGACCGGGCCCATCGACTTCTACGTGGGCCAGGGTTATGCGTACGTGCATCTCGACGTGCGCGGCTCGGGCCGGTCCGAGGGCGAGTTCGACTTCCTCGGGCCCAAGGACCAGGCCGATCTGTACGACGCGATCGAATGGGCTGGCGCCCAGCCGTGGTCGACCGGCAAGGTCGGCAGCATCGGCCAGTCCTACTTCTGCATGCTGCAGTGGTGGATGGGCATCATGAACCCGCCATCGCTCAAGTGCATCGGCGCCCATGACGGATTGAACGACCTGTACCGCGCCGGTTGCTACCACGGCGGCATCCGCTGCGACTTCTTCCCGGGCTATTGGTGGCACCAGAACCGCGTGATCAACGCCAACCCGGCGAACGGCCAGGAACCCTGCCATCAGTCGCGCGACCTCGACCAATGGATTTCGGAACACCCCTTGCACGACAGCTTCTGGAAGGAGCGTTCGGCCTTCGAGCGGCTGGCCGAAATCCGCGTGCCGCTGTATTCGAGCGGTGTCTGGAGCAAGCACCAGCTGCACACGCGCGGCAACATCGAAGGTTTCCAGCGCGCCGGCGGTCCCAGGAAATTGCGCATGTCCGGCGTCCCCAACGCCTGGGCCGCGGCGCAGGAGTTCGGCAGCGCCGATTTCCACCGGCAGGTGTTCCTGCCCTTCTACGACCATTACCTCAAGGGGCTGGAGACCGACTACAGCGGCCGCCCGGCCGTCGAGTTTGCGGTGCGCGGCGCAGCGGGCATGTTCCAGGCCGACACCTGGCCGCCTGCCGGCGTGGAGTACCGAAGCTGGAAGCTGGGCGGGGAGGCCAGCGGCAGCGTCGCCTCGCTGAATGACGGCGGCCTGTCGGCCGATCGCGCGGTCGCGGCTGGATCGGTCGGGTACGACTACCCGCAGCCGGGGTGGGTCAATGGCGTCGCGGGTTTCGGGCCCAAGGGGCCCGCATCCGGCTTCGATCCGGTGCGACGCGTGCTGACGTTCACGTCCGCCGTCCTGGAGCAGGACCTGCAAATCGCGGGACCGGTCAAGCTGGTACTGCACCTGTCCTCGTCACAACCCGACACCGAAGTCTTCGTGAAGTTGGCCGACCAGTTCCCGGCCGAAGGCGCTGCGGCTGCGGCAGGCTCGAACCCCGCCTCGGAAGTCGTCACGCGCGGCTGGCTCAAGGCCTCGCACCGCGCGCTCGCCGACGGCGCAAGCGCGGACCTTGCCCCCATGCATGCGCACGATGCGCGCGAGTTGCTGGTGCCGGGGCAGGTCTACCGCCTGGACATCAGCCTGGAGCCCACCGCGTATGTGTTCAAGGCCGGACATCGCATCCGGCTCGAAATCGTCAATGGCGACAGCGCGATCACCGAGGCCTTGTGGACGCATCTCTACCGGCCGGACAAGCGCGGACGCGATACGGTGCACTACGGGCCGCAGCACGCATCCGAATTGATCCTGCCCGTGATGCCCGCGCGATAGGAGCCCCTAGTCCCTTGCCGGCAGCTGCAGGCGCAGCCCGGAGAGCTTCACGTTCGTGAGATCCAAGGCGAAGCGCACCTGCGCGCCCTCCACGAACAGCCGCAGCACGACCGCCCCAGCTGCCTCCTCGCAGTGCAGTTGGGTAGCCGCCGCTTCCAGGATGGCCTTGCAGACCGACAGCGAGGGCACCTCGATGGTGAGCCCGCGGCCGACCGCTTCCGAATGAACCCGGACCAGGTTGCGGCCGTCGGCGCGCCCCGCCAGCTCCGCCTGCGCGCCGGGCGCGGCGAACTTGCCGTCACCGAGTTGCACATCGCCCGAGATGGCGGTGCGGTCGAACAGGTGGCGTGCCTGCTCGGTGAAGCGCAGGGCCGGCCCGCCCGCCGGCTGGCGCAGCAGGCTTTCACCGAACGGCTGCAGCCGCAGGTGGCCCCGGTCCGTGACCCATGGTCCGAGGACGGCACCGCGCCGCTCGTACTCCACGCCGGCCATCGGCGCGGACGAGAACTGGTACAGGTAGCTGCGGCCGTTGGGGGCATCGACGTACAGCCCGAGCCGGCTGACGCCCATGCGCGAATCCGGCCCCACGTGCGCGACCGTCGCATCCTTGAAGTGGATCTGTCCGTCGCGGATCGGAACGGTCACGTCGGCGTCGAACAGCAGGTGGGCGTCGAGGATCTTCGCGCGCATCGTGCCGTCCGCGGCAGCCAGCGGGCCCAGGCACCAGGAACCGGCGGGCGCCTGCCCGGCCGCGATGTCGGCGGATACCGGGCCATGAAGCTTGACAGCCGGGATCTCGGCGCTGGCCGCCGCCAAGGCGCCCAGCCGCGGCCTGCCGGCTTGCATCTTCACCAGCGCCACGACCGAGTGCAAGGCGAGTTGTCCCAGCTCCAGCACGAGCGGCCCGCAGCCAACGCGCAGCGAAGCCGCCTCCAGCCTTTGCATGCCGATCTCGAGCCCGCCGTCCTTGCTCGTGACGGTGAGGCCCTCGATCGAAAAACGGTTGTTCGACGCCGGGTCGGCTGAACCCAGTGCCAGACCGAGAAGGAGGTCGACGATCGAAGTTGCGGCGGCGGCGGACATCAAGGACCTGCCAATCTACCGCACAACGCG
Organism: Ramlibacter sp.; assembly: GCA_028292105.1. Taxonomy (GTDB): domain Bacteria; phylum Pseudomonadota; class Gammaproteobacteria; order Burkholderiales; family Burkholderiaceae_C; genus Ramlibacter. Next base: position 915 of record JAQGMY010000111.1, on the reverse strand, counting down.
CCGACGGTGGGGTGTCCGCTTGCGGCTCCGCCGGCGCCGGCCGGGGCTGGAGAGCGCTGGCAGAATGGGACGTGTCCACGACTTCAAAGTTTCCGCGCGCGCCGGCCCCCGGGCCAGCTCCGATCGCGATGAACGATCCAGGCGCGACGGTCCTCACGTGGCAGGAAGGCGGCCAGCAGCGGCAGGCGCTGTGGCGTTCGGAGGCCGGCTGGCCAGCCCCGGCGCACGTGCAGCCAGCCGACGACCAGCTGCGCGCCGACCTCGCCTACCGCCTCGCCAGCGAAGGGACGGCCCTGCTGTGGCGCGGCGACTTCCAGAATGCGCGCCAGCTGCTGCAGGCGCTGGTCCGCAGGCTCGATCGCCCCGCGCGCAAGGCGCCCAGCGCACCCGCATCGCCGGCCGAAGCCTTCTATCGCCACCGGCAGGCGCAGGGGCGCCGGGCGCGGGTGCTCGGCATGCTGGTCATCGAAGTCGGGGGCGACTACGGCATCGACCTGCGACGGGCGCCGGATCTGCGCCTGGCCTGCGCCGAGGCCTGGGGGCCGCCGGACGGCCGGCCCTGCGTGGTGTCGCTGCGCGAGTTGCTCGGGCTGGTGGGCGCGCACGAATGGCGCAAGAAGGGGGTGGAGGTGCCCGCGCTCGGGCCGCCGCCCGCCAACCGTATTCACGCGCACTACGGTGTGTTCTCCCCGGTGCGCGGCGAGTACCTCGACCTGGTCGCCGCGGCACCCTTGCCCGCCGGTGCCACGCTGGCCTGGGACATCGGTACGGGAACAGGCGTGATCGCGGCAGTGCTCGCGCGGCGCGGGGTGGCGCGCATCGTTGCAACCGACCTGAACCCGCGGGCGCTGGCCTGCGCCCGCGAGAACATCCAGCGGCTGGATCTGCAGGGGCAGGTCGAGGTCATCGAAGCCG
>JAQGMY010000076.1 GCA_028292105.1 Ramlibacter sp. | reverse complement strand
GCCCCTCCGTGGTCGGGTTGGTGCCCAAGATGTAGTTGCGATAGCCCGCGTCCTTGCAGCACGTGACCTTGATTTCGGTCAGCAGGTTGTCCCAGACGGCCGCCGCCTCGCGCCCGTCGTAGCCGGCCTGCTGCATCAGGCGCATGCCCATCCGGTCCGCGCTGCTTTCGTGCTCGCGCGAAAAGGCGAACAGGCTGGCCGTGAGCCCGATCTGCCCGATGACGTTGCCCACGCCGCCGACCAGTCCCACCAGCGTGGCCAGCACGGCGTGGTCCTTGGCCGCGCGCAGTTGCTGCAGCTGGTGCCGCTCCAGGTAGTGGCCCATCTCGTGGCCGAGCACCGCGACCAGCTGCGCCTCGTTCTCGGCGCGCAGCATCAGGCCGCTCCACACGATCATCATGCCGTTGGGCGCCATCATGGCGTTGAACAGCGGCATGCGCACCGGATACACGCGCACGTCGGAGCAATGGTCGCCACCCAGCCGGCAGACCAGGTCCTGCAGGTAGGCCTGCAACTCCTTGTCGTGGATCGTGAGCGGGCTGCGCTTGATCCGGGTCTCCTCGCGGTCCATCATCCCCCAGAGGCCGCCCTCGTCCGTGTCGACGGCGGGGCGGGTGAAGCGCGGCGGCACCTTGGCGCCGGACAGGTCCTGCGCCAGCGCGGGAAGGGCCGCCAGCGCGGACCAGCCCAGGCAGTGGCCGCAGGCGGAGCGCAGGAAGCCGCGCCGGCCGGTTGCGGGAATGGTCATGATGTTCCTTACTGCTGCAGCGCCGGGAAGCCCTTGAGCAGGGTCTCCACGGTTTCGGCCGCGGGCTGCGCCTCGCGCAGGTCGCCGCTCATGCGGCTGAGCTTGTTGAACCAGACCACGCGGCCGGTGTTCAGGTCCACCAGCGAGGCGTAGCCGACCTGTTCGCCGCCCAGGCTGATGGCCCCCAGCATGGCCATCGCCACCATGGCGGCCTTGCGTTCGCTGCTGGCGTAGCTGTCGCGGATCCAGGTGAAGAGCGCGTAATCGGCCCCGGTGCGCTGCTGCAGCGGCTGGACGGCCTCGCCCAGGGTCCAGTCCAGCCGGTCCTCCTTGGTGGCCAGTTTCAGGTCGCGGTGGTGCAGCGAGATGGCTTCGGCCACCGCGCTCTGCAGCGTGGTGATCTCGGCGAACTCGTCCGCCTCTGCTTCGCTCATGGTGGTGACGTTGGCGCCGAGGCGCTGGCGCTCGCCGGCCAGGGCCAGCGCGAAGTTCTTCTGGGCGGCATCGGTCCAGTCGGCCCGCGGCTCGACCACACCGCCGGCGCTGATGGAAAACAGCTCCATGTCGGCCGGCACGATCACCAGCTTCGAGGCGGCCGGGCGGGTGGTGAAGCCGGGCGCGAGCTGCGTCGAAGCAGCCTTCTGGGCGTGGGCGGAAACTGCGGCCACCAGGACGGCGGCGAGCAGCAGCGACCGGGTGATGCGCGATGCGGATGCGGGCACGTGGAACTCCTGCCTCTCGCTGGAGCGCGCGGGAACCGGAGAAAACCCGCAGCGCCATCAGCAACAGTGGGCGACTTTAAGCAGGGGCCAGCGGACGTCCAGCGTCTGTCAGGCCGCTTTGGTAAAAGTCGGCGCGAGCGCCCAGTTTTCACGCGGCCGTACGCTTCATACAACACGTTTTTTCCGCGCGAGTCGCAATGGGCGAGTCGCTCGGACGGTTCCACAAAGGGACTCCCACCAGGAATCTTCGTCCGGTAGTCCGCTCGCGGACTTCCTTTTCCCGGCGTTTTGTCGGATTACCCTCCGGCCCCACAATCGCACCATGGCTGAACGCGTGATCCCGCTGGTCGACCAGCGCCTGGCGGCGCTGAGCGCGGTCCTGCCCGGGCACCCGGTGGCCGCAACCGGGCTGCTGGCAGACAAGCTGGGCCGGCCCCTGCGGGACCTGCGCATCAGCGTCACCGATCGCTGCAATTTCCGCTGCAGCTACTGCATGCCGAAAGAGGTCTTCGACAAGGACTACAAGTACCTGCCGCATGCCTCGTTGCTGAGCTTCGAGGAGATCACGCAGCTGGCGCGGCAGTTCCTGGCGCACGGCGTGCAGAAGATCCGGCTGACCGGTGGCGAGCCGCTGCTGCGCAAGAACATCGAGGTCCTGATCGAGCAGCTGGCGGCGCTGCGCACCGTCGAAGGCAAGTCGCCCGAACTGACGCTGACGACCAACGGGTCGCTGCTGGCCCGCAAGGCGCGCTCGCTCAAGGCTGCCGGCCTGCAACGGGTGACGGTCAGCCTCGACGGCCTCGACGACGCCGTGTTCCGCCAAATGAACGACGTGGACTTCCCCGTGGCCGAGGTGCTGGAAGGCATCGCCGCCGCGCGGGCGGCCGGACTGGGGCCCATCAAGGTCAACATGGTGGTCAAGCGCGGCACCAACCACGACCAGGTGCTGCCGATGGCGCGGCACTTCCGCCACAGCGGCATCGTGTTGCGCTTCATCGAATACATGGACGTGGGCGCCACCAACGGCTGGCGCATGGACGAAGTGATGCCCTCGTCCGAAGTCCGCGACCTCATCGACGCCGAATTTCCGCTGGTAGCACTGCCGGCCAGCACGCCCGGCGAAACGGCCCAGCGCTGGGCCTATGCCGATGGCGGGGGCGAGGTCGGCTTCATCAGCAGCGTGACGCAGGCTTTCTGCGGCGACTGCAACCGCGCCCGCCTGTCCACCGAAGGCAAGCTCTACCTGTGCCTGTTCGCCAGCAACGGCTACGACTTGCGCTCGCTGCTGCGCGGCGGCACGTCGGACGCCGAGCTGGCGTCCGCCATCGGCCAGATCTGGCAAGGCCGGGGCGACCGCTACTCCGAACTGCGCAGCACGATGGGGCCCGACAGCGCCGCCGGTGGCGGCCGCCGCGTCGAGATGAGCTACATCGGCGGCTAAGCTCTGCCCCCATGATCGAACCGAATGAAGTGACCGGCGTGATCCTGGCCGGCGGCCGGGGCTCCCGGATGGGCGGGGCCGACAAGGGCCTGCAGAACTTTCGCGGCATGCCGCTGGCCGTGTTCACCCTGATGCGGCTGGCGCCGCAGGTCGGCGAAGTGATGATCAACGCCAATCGCAACCTGGCCGCGTACGAATCCTTCGGCGTGCCGGTGTGGCCGGACAGCCTGTCCGACTACCCGGGGCCGCTGGCGGGCTTCCTCACCGGCCTGGAGCGCTGCGAGACCGACTACCTCGTGACCGCGCCCTGCGACACGCCCCTGTTTCCGCAAGACCTGGTGCAGCGCCTGGGCGAAGCACTGGAGCGCGAGGACGCGGACATCGCCATGGCTGCGGCGCGTGAAGAGGACGGGCAGGTGCGAGCCCAGCCGGTGTTCTCGCTGATGAAGCGCGAGCTGATGGAAAGCCTGGTGCGCTTCACCCACGAAGGCGGCCGCAAGATCGACGCCTGGACGGCGCAGCACCGCACCGTGCTGGTTCCCTTCGATCGGGAAGGCGACGATCCCGGCGCCTTCTTCAACGCCAACACCCGCGCCGAGCTGCACCGGCTCGAGCAACAGCCGTGAGCCGCTCGATCGCGGAGATCGCCGCCCGGCTGCAGGGTTACGACCCGCAGGCACTGAGCGCCGAGTCCGTCGGGGCCTTCCTGGCGCAGCTGGTCCAGCCGGTCACCGAAACCGAGTCGGTCGGCATCTTCGATGCGCTCGGCCGCGTGCTGGCGCGGGACCTGGTTTCGCCCATCAGCGTGCCGGCGCACGACAACTCCGCCATGGACGGCTTCGCCCTGGATGGCGCCCAGCTTGGCGCCGCGCCGCTGCAGCTGCGGGTGGTGGGCACAGCGCTGGCGGGCAAGGCCTGGCAAGGCACAGTGGCCGCCGGCGAGTGCGTGAAGATCATGACCGGGGCGATCATGCCGGCCGGGCTGGACACGGTCGTGCCGCAGGAATTCGTCCGCGTCGAGGATTCGCTCGTCACCGTGCCGCCGGGCATCCTGCAGCCCGGCGACAACCGCCGCCACAAGGGCGAGGACCTGATGGAGGGCCGGCCAGCCCTGGGCGCGGGAGAACGCCTGGGCCCGGCCGCGTGCGGCCTGATCGCCAGCCTCGGCATCGCCCAGGTGCAGGTGCTGCGCAAGGTGCGGGTGGCCTATTTTTCCACCGGCGACGAGATCCTGAGCCTGGGCGAGACGCCCCGCGAAGGCGCCGTCTACGACAGCAACCGCTACACCGTGCACGGCCTGCTCGCCCGCCTCGGTTGCGAAGTGATCGACTTCGGCGTGATCCGGGACGAGCCGGCGCAACTGGAGCAGGCCTTCCGCGACGCGGCGGCGCATGCCGACGCGATCATCACCAGCGGCGGCGTCAGCGTCGGCGAAGCGGACTTCACCAAGGCCATGATGCGCAAGCTCGGCGACGTCGCTTTCTGGAAAATCGCGATGCGCCCGGGCCGGCCGATGGCCGTCGGCAGCATCCCCGGCCCGCGTGGCGACGCCGTGCTGTTCGGGCTGCCGGGCAACCCGGTGGCCGTGATGGTGACCTTCCTCTCATTCGTGCGCCCTGCCCTGCTGCGCATGATGGGCGCGCGCGCCACCGACCCTGTGCTGCTGAAGGCGCGCAGCGCCGAAGCGATGCGCAAGAAGCCCGGCCGCACCGAGTACCAGCGCGGCATCGTGACCCGCCTGGCCGATGGCGGACTGCAAGTCCGCACGACCGGCAACCAGGGCTCCGGCGTGCTCAGTTCGATGGTGCAGGCCAACGGGCTGGTCGTGCTGCATCACGCGCAGGGCAACGTCGCCGTTGGCGACGAAGTCGATGTGATGATGTTCGAGGGGGCGATCTAGGTTCGGGGGAGGTGCGCAGCAAGCTGCACACCCTACGAATGCGCCGGCCCCGTGGTTCCCGCGCACCATCCGGCGGGAATGCCCCGCCCCGGTGGTTCCCGCGCACCACCCGGCGGGAATGCCCCGCCCCGGTGGTTCCCCGTAGGGTGTGCAGCTTCGCTGCGCACCACCCGGCGGGAATGCGCGGGCCCGGTGGTTCCCCGTAGGGTGTGCAGCTTCGCTGCGCACCACCCGCCACTAAACAAAGCGCACCACCGCAATCGGCGGCAGGTCGCGCGAGACGCAGTGCCACAGCGCGCCGTGGTCCTCGCTGACCCACAAGCCGCCGGTGGTCGAGCCCATGGCGAGCGTTCCGCCATCCGCCGAGACGGCCAGGCCATGGCGATACACCAGGTGATAGGCATCGTGCGGCGGCAATCCGTAGCCGAGGCTTTCGAAACGGGCGCCGCCGTCACGGGTCTCGGTCACCACCATGCGGCCGTCGGCCGGCATCCGCTGCGCGTCCGAGTGCGCGGGCACGAACCAGGCGCGTTGCGGATCCGCCGGATGCGCCGCGACCGCGAAGCCGAACCCGCTGGGGCTGGGCGCGGGGATCGGGGTCCAGGACCGGCCGCCGTCGGCGGACCGGTACAGGCCGCCATGGTGCTGCGCCCACAGCACGTCCGGCTCGGCCGCGCAAGCGGCGATGCGGTGCACGTCCTGGACGTTGCCGTCGAAGCGGCGCTCCGGCGGCATGTAGGCGCCGGCG
>JAQGMY010000074.1 GCA_028292105.1 Ramlibacter sp. | reverse complement strand
CCCACGAAGGCCGGCATGATGGCGCCGAACACCATGATCAGGCCGTGCATGGTGGTGAGCTGGTTGAACAGCTCGGGGTTGAACAGCTGCAGGCCGGGCTGGAACAGCTCGGCGCGGATGCCCATGGCCAGCGCGCCGCCGATCATCAGCATCGTGAACGAGAACAGCAGGTACAGCGTCCCGATGTCCTTGTGGTTCGTGGCGTAGACCCAGCGCCGCCAGCCGGCGGGCGCGTGGTCGTGGTGGTCGTCGTGGCCGTGGACTTCGCCGTGGCCGTGCGGGTCGAGAACTGCGCTCATGGATTACCTCTTGATTCGCTCTTGCGCGGCTTACTTGCCGCGCTGCGCCAGCACTTCGGCCGGCTGGACGACCTGGCCGGTCTTGTTGGTCCAGCTGTTCTTGGTGTAGCTGATGACGGCGGCGATGTCGGTGTCGCTCAGCTGCTTCCAGGCCGGCATGGCGCCGCGGCCGTTCAGCACGATGTGGATCTGCTTGGTCTTGTCCGCATCGAGCACGATCGGCGAGCCGTTCAGCGCCTTGATCGGGCCGGCGCCCATGCCGTTGGGCTGGTGGCAGGCCGCGCAATTGGCGGCGTAGACCTTCTCGCCACGGGCGACGATGTCGGTCTGGGTCCAGACCTTGGCCGGATCATCCTGCTTGGCGGCCATGACCTTCTTCTGGTCCGTGGCCCAGGCGGCGTACTGCTCCTGCGTGACCACCTTCACGTGGATGGGCATGTAGGCGTGTTCCTTGCCGCACAGCTCGTAGCACTGGCCATAGAAGTCGCCGACCTTTTCGCTGCGGAACCAGGTGTCGCGCACGAAGCCGGGAATGGCGTCCTGCTTGACGCCGAACGCCGGAACGCCCCAGGCGTGGATCACGTCGTTGGCCGTCGTGATGATGCGGACCTTCTTGTTGACCGGCACCACCATCGGGTTGTCGACCTCGAGCAGGTAGTTGTTGGGGATGTCGGGGCCGCGGGCACCGGCGTTGGACATCTCGCGGTGGCTGGCCAGCAGGGTCGACAGGAAGCTGACGCCCTGCGCTTCGCTCGACAGGTAGTCGTAGCCCCACTTCCACTGGTAGCCGGTGGCCTTGATGGTCACGTCGGCGTTGCTGGTGTCCTTGGAGGCGACCAGCACCTTGGTGGCCGGCAGCGCCATCACGATCACGATGATGAACGGGATGATGGTCCAGATGATTTCGACCGTTACCGACTCGTGGAAGTTCGCCGGCTTGTGGCCCTTGCTCTTGCGGTGTTTCCAGATGGAATAGAACATCACCGAGAACACCAGGATGAAGATCACGATGCACATGATCAGCATGAACCAGTGCAACCACGATTGCTCCACGGCGATGCGCGTGGCGGCGGCGTGCAGGTTCAGCTGGCGCACGCCGGGACCGCCCGGCAGGTCTTCCACCGCAGCCCGGGCCGTGCCGGCCAGCGCGCCCGTGAGCGAGAGCAGCGCCGCGATCTTCGAAATACTCTTCATCGTTTTCAGCCTCAAGCCTTTTTAAACCGTTCCGGCGGGAAGCCCGCTCATGCCTCGCGCAGCGCCCGGCGCAGTTCCTGCGCCAGGGCCGGCCGCAATTCCGGCCGCAGATAACGCCCCACGATCACCCGCCGCCCCTGGCCCGACAGCTCGATCAGCGAGCGGTCGTCCACGCCCGGCTCCACCCGTACCCATTCGCGGTTGAATTCCGCCCGCTCCAGCCGCCCGGCGTTTTCCAGCTCCACCACCAGCCTGCGGCCCTGCAGCAGGATGTGCTCGCGGTCTGCCGCATGCCGGGCGTACGCCATGAAGGCGACGCCCACAGCCGCCAGCTCCAGCCACGCGAACGGGAGGATCAACACCGCACCCTGGAACCAGAAAAACGTCCCGATCCCGAGCGACACGACGCACAGCGACGCGTACAGCCAGCCCAGCTGGGCTGGCGTCACCGAGCAATTACGCCTCAGGAACCAGTGGATGGCCTGGCCCTGGACGGTCGCGAAACGGAATACGAGGTTCGGCACGCGTGACGCAGGTAAATCAACCGCGCATTGTAGCGGGCTTGATGTGCCACTTTCCCCGGGGCGGCCTGACCGGCGGTGGCTGCCGGCTAGCCGCGCCGGTCCGACTTGAGCATGGAACGCATGTCCTGCAGCGAGACGGCGCTTTGCTCACCCATGCGGGCGCGGGGCAGTGGCTTGAGCGCGTGGCCGTAGATCACCTCGTAGGTGATCGACAGCTTGCCGTCGGCGCCGCGCAGCTGGCTGGCGATCGCCTGGCGCAGACTGTCTTGCCAGCCGCGCCCGCGCAAACCCTGGAAGCGCTCCGGATGCAGGTTGGGGCCGAGCTCGTGCAACTCCTCGAGCAGGCGCTCCGGCCGGTCGTAGGCCAGCGTGATCCGCTCCATGTCCATCACCGGTTCGGCGAAGCCGCCCTGCACCAGCATGTCGCCCCAGTCGTGCATGTCGGTGAATTCGTGGCCGGGTGGCGGCCAGCCGAGCGCCTCATACACCGCACGCAGCTCCTTGAGGGTGTCCGGCCCGAGGCAGGAGAACATCAGGAAACCGTCCACCGCCAGCGCCTGCTGCCACTGCCGCATCAGATCCTGCGGATGGGCGCTCAGGTGCAGTTGCATGTTCGACCAGAGCATCTCGACCGATCCCGGCGGCACCGGGCCGAACTCGACCGCTGGACCTGCGAGGCGGCGCCACCAGGGCTTGGCCAGCCGGTCGCGGGCGACGGCGGCGCGGGTCGCCTCAGGCTCGACCACGAACACCTTGGCCTGCGGATAGCGCTGCGCGACCAACTCGTGCGCCGCCAAGCCCCCGCGCACGGGCTCCCAGTCGGCCCAGGCGCGCGGCGTGCGCTTGATCCATTCCAGGCGCTCCGCCATCCGCCGCCCGACCTCCTCGTGCAGCCACGGGCTGCTGGCGGGCGCGGCTTGCACCCAGCGCGCCGCGGCGACGGGGTCGATGGTGGGTGGACTTTCTGGGGATGCGCTCACAGGGGTGCCGAGTATATTGACCCGGATGCCTTTCCCATGGCTGGCCGGCCCCCTGCGGTGCGCCCTGGCGGCGCCCAGTCGCTGTGCCGTGTGCGGCGCTTGGCCGGCCCAGCCGCTCTGCGCCGCCTGCATCGCCCGGTTCTCGGCGGCGGTGCACCGCTGCGCCCTCTGCGCCCTGCCCTTGCCCGCGCGCGTGCCGGTCTGCGGCGCCTGCGTGCGCGAAGCGCCGCCGCTGGACGCCTGTTTTGCCGCCGTCAGCTACGCCTACCCCTGGGCAGGGCTGGTGGGGCGCTTCAAGTTCCAGCAGGAGCCGGGCTGGGCCGCCACGCTCGGCCGGCAGATGGCGGCGATCGAAGGGCTGGGGCCGGAACTGGCCACCGCCGATTTCGTCCTGCCGATGCCGCTGGCGCCGCGCCGGCTGGCAGAGCGTGGCTTCAACCAGGCACTGCTGCTCGCCCGGGTGCTGGATTCCGGCAGGACCGATGCAAGGCTGCTGCTGCGCCTGCGCGAGACCGGTTCCCAGACCGCGCTGGACCGGAGTTCACGCCAGGAGAACGTTCGCAACGCCTTCGGCATCGAGCCCTTGCGCGCCGCCGAACTGCGCGGTCGGGCGGTGTTGCTGGTGGACGATGTGATGACGAGCGGCTCGTCCTTGCACGCGGCGGCGCTGGCGCTGCGGCAGGCGGGCGCGCGCAGGGTCTGTGCGGTGGTGCTGGCGCGCACCGACGCGCCTGGCGAGTGATCGACCCTCCACAATCCCCCCATGTTCCACATCGTCCTGGTCACGCCCGAGATCCCGCCCAACACCGGCAACGTGATCCGGCTGGCGGCCAACACCGGTTGCACGCTGCACCTGGTCGAGCCGCTGGGCTTTTCGATGGACGACAAGCACATGCGGCGCGCCGGCCTCGACTATCACGAGTACGCACAGATCGAGCGCCACGCGAACTGGGACGCTTTCCTGGCCGGCGAACAGCCGGACCTGGCCCGGCTGTTCGCGCTCACCACCAAGGGCACACGCTGCGTGCACGACGTGAGCTTCACAACCGGCGACTGGCTGGTGTTCGGCTCGGAAACCAGCGGCTTGCCGGCCACCCTGCTTGAATCCGTGCCCGAGCCGCAGCGTCTGCGCCTGCCCATGCGCCCCGGCCAACGCAGCCTCAACCTTTCCAACGCCGTCGCCGTGACGGTCTTCGAAGCCTGGCGCCAGCAGGGCTTCAGCGGGGCTGGCTGAGCGCTGCACGTCCACGTACACCTGCAATCAAGCGTTGCACGCAGCTGTGTTTGAAAACGGGCCTACGGTCCGGCATCTGAGTACGGACCGGCCCTTCCGGGCAGGCCAGGCAACCCAGACTCCTTTGTTTCACGGCCCGCTTCGCGCGGGCCGCTTTTTTGCCTCAGGCGTAGCGCCGCGTCAGCGACTCGGCGACGCATGCGGGCTTGTCGGAGCCCTCGCGTTCTATCGTCACCTGCCAGGTCATCTGGGCGCCGTTGTCCGGCAAGGGGTCACACGCCAGCAGCTTGATGCGGGCGCGCAGGCGGCTGTTCACCGGCACGGGCGAGGTGAAGCGCACCCGGTTGAGCCCGTAGTTCACGCCCATGCGCGTGTTGCGGATCTCCAGCGCCGACTCGACCAGCCGCGGGATCAGCGACAGCGTCAGGAAGCCGTGGGCAATCGGCGCACCGAAGGGCCCGGCCCTGGCGCGCTCTTCGTCCACATGGATCCACTGGTGGTCGCCGGTGGCCTGGGCGAACTGGTTGATCTGCTGCTGGGTGATGGTGATCCAGTCGCTGACGGCCAGCTCCTGGCCCACCAGCGCCGGCAGTTCGGCAAGGCTCTCGAAGGTTCTCATGGCCCCAATGTAGCAAGCCCGGCCGGGGCCGGGCTTGTCACTGGAAAGCCGTCAGCGTGAGCCGGACGGCCGCTGTTTCAGCGCCGCATGCCGGTGAAGGTGACGGCCGTTCCGCCGGTCGGCGTGAAGCTACCGCTGCCCGCTCCGGTCTCGAAGTCGAAGGTGCCGGTGGCGGTGCCATCCGAATCCGACAAGGTGATCGCGCCGCTGGCCGGGTTCACGGTGAACGTGCAGCTGGAGCTCAGGCCGGTTTCGTTGTCGATGCAGGCGCTCGCCGTGCCGGCGCCGGTCACGCGGATGGTGGTGCCCCTGGTGGACTCCAGCGGCGCCTGGTCGTTGACGATCCATTCGCCGGCGAAGGAAGCCGCCGTCGGCGCGAACGTCCCGTCCGGGTCTATCGTGGGCAGTCCGAGCTGCGCGGACACCGCATTGGTTGCGGCCAGGTTCAAGCGGGCCTGCCTGGTGGGCGTCGGCTGGCCCTTGTAGCCGAAGTAGATCCGGCCGCCGCGTTCGACGAACACCCGCGAGTAGCTGAGGGCCGCGAACTGCGCCGGCGGGCTGTTGAAGCTCATGGCGCGGCTGTCCCCCAGCGTCGTGATGGTGTAGCTGCCGGTGCCTATCAGGTCGCAGTTGCGCGCCGAGCCATCCGAGGCGCGCTGCTGGCAGGAGTAGTAGCGCACCGTGTTGTTGTCGGTGAAGGCGGCCCGCAGCAGCTGGTTGGTGGTGTAGAACGTGGCCTGGGTGCCACCGGTGCTGGCGCTGCCCACGGTGCCGATCGAGACCGTGCTTTGCGCCCACCACTCGTTGCGCGGGCCGCTGCCGGGCGTGCCGGTGTTCGGCTGGTACACGCAGGGCGTTCCCTTGTTGACGGCGATCATCGCCTCGAGCGTGGTGGCGATCGTGGTGTAGTTCGTCACCGGCGTGGCGGGGCTGATCGGGTCACAGGCGGCCTTGGCGCCGGACGCGACGTCCGCGTTCGTGTTGCGCACCTGGTTGCCGACGCCGGGATAGTAGGCGACGGCGGTGGACAGCGGTGTGTTGGCGTAGAAGAACAGCTTCGAACTGGCGGGGAAGGTGGCGGTGCCGAGCACGCTGTCCGCGTTGTCGATGCTGATGTTCGTGTAGGCCGCGTCGCGGACCTGCTTGTACACGTCCTTCATCGCCTTGCCGGCAACGTCGAGGACGCTGCGCACGGTGACACCGCTCTCGTTGTTGTCGCAGTAGTTGTATTCGCTGCGCCCCTGCGCGTCGCGCACGGTGGACGTGCTTCGTTGCGCCAACGGGCATTGCACCCAGGCGCTCCCGCTCCAGTGGAAGTCGGTCTGCCGTGCGGGGTCGCCGCCGAAGCTCCAGTTGGCCACCGCGCCGCTGTTGCTGCGGGTGCGGCGATCCGTGAAGCGGGTCCGGTTGGCGCTGTCGGGCGCCGCGTCCGCCGTCGACACGTTGATCCAGCGGCGGAACCAGTTGCTCGTGTTGGCGAAGGTGAGCGCCGTCAGCACGCCGCCGGCCGTGGGCGCGGCCTCCGGCGCGGTATCGGTGCCACGGGCGACGGCGACCAGGGTCTGCAGCGTGGCGCTGCTGAGGCCGACAGCGGGATCCGCCACCAGTTCCTTGGCAATCTCCGTGATGAGTTGGCCGCGCTCGGCGGCCGGCGTCGCGGCGAAGCGCGGGTCGCCCACGGCCGTGACGACCTCGGGCAGGGACTGCAGCAGGCGCTGGTTGATCACGCCCTGGATGTCCTGCAGCGTGATGGGCTTGCCGTCGCTGGCGGTGCTGCCGACGCTGGCGGCCAGTACCTTGGTCTGCTCCTGCACCGTGACGACCACGACCCGGGCCAGCGTGCCGAGCTTGACCGAGTCGGCGTCGCTGCCCTGGGTGAAATTCGCGAACAGCGAGACCGACACGCCGATCTGGGCCTTGACCACCGCCTCGGCCGCATCGCTGGAGGCGCCGGTGTTCTCGATGGTGGTCTGCACCAGGGTGGTCAGCGGACTCACCACGCTCTGCCTGTCCGCCGGCGCCTTCAGCACGAAGGCGGTGCCGACCGGGCCGTGGTCGGCGTCGATCGCGTTGGTACCGACCTCGGCGACGATGGGGAATTTGCCGGCGTCGGCCGTGTCCACCTTGAGCGTGACGTTGCCGGCGGCGTCGGTGATGCCGGAGGGCTCATCCGCGTCGCAGGCGTTGCTGCGATTCTTGTCCAGGCAGACCTTGGCGTTCTGGATCGCCCCGTCGATCACTGTCACCGGCACGTCGGACTGCTGCACCGTGGTGGCAGGGGGCGTCGTGGTGGTGGGGGTGGTGCCGGTCGTGGCTACGGCCACTTCGCCGCCCCCGCCGCCGCAGGCGGTCAGCAGGACGGCGATGCCGAGCACGATCGGCAGCAGGCGGGATCGGGTCATTTTCATTCGATGCTCCTATGCAGGCGCTGGCAGTTGTTGCCAGCCGGAGCATCATCCGGGGACCACCACTCCCTGGCCTCGCCAACGCAGGCGAGGCAGCACCCCCCATCGGGGGTAGTCGCTTACGCGTCCAGCCAGTTGCAGACCGGCTGCCACTGCTCCAGGTCCTTCTCCACCTTGCTGGGCGCGAGATCGTAGAGCGTCAGGCCGCGCGCGGCGAGGTGGACGTAGTTCTGGGTCGGTCGCAGGAAACCGAGGACCGGCAGCCCGAGGCTGGCGACGAACTCCTGCAGCTTGTCGGCGGCGATGGTGCGCGCATCGACCCGCATGCCGACGATCCCCACCTGCATCTTGCCGGTCTTGCGCAGCAGCGCCAGCTCGTCGAGGAAGGCCCGCGTCGCATAGATGTCGAAGATGCTGGGTTGCAGCGGCACGACCACCTTGTCGGCCATGCGCAGCGTGTCCTCCAGCGTCTTGCCGTGCAGGCCGGCGGGCGTGTCGAGGACGACATGGGTGGTGCCCTTGGGCGGCTTGGCGATCCTGCCCTCGCCCACTTCCCAGCTGGTGATGGGCCGCGCCGCGGGCGGGCGCAGGCGCAACCAGAGGCGGGAAGACTGCTGCCGGTCGGCATCGCCCAGCATCACGCTGTGGCCGCGGCTGGCGTAGTAGCCCGCGATGTTGGTGGCGATGGTGGACTTGCCGACACCGCCTTTCGGGTTCGCAACGACGACAACCGGCATCGGGGCTCCTTTGCGCCGCGGCCCTCAGGGGAGCCGCTTTGCGCTATGTTAGCGGGCATGGTTGAGTTAGCAAAACCCCGCCCCGCGGCCTATGTCCTGGCCGCACACCCCAATTGGCGCGATTCCAGGGTCAATCGCCTGCTGCTGGAGCAGGCGCAAGGCCTGCCGCACGTGCACGTGCAGGACCTGTACGAGCGCTACCCGGACTACGACATCGACGTTTCGAGGGAGCAGGAGGCGGCGCGAGCGGCAGACCTCATCGTGCTGCTGCACCCCATCCAGTGGTACTCGATGCCGCCGCTGATGAAACTGTGGCTCGACGATGTGCTGCAGTACGGGTGGGCCTATGGCCCCGGCGGCACGGCCTTGCAGGGCAAGGACTTGTGGCTGGTCGCCAGCACCGGCGGCCCGGAGGAGTCCTACCACCCGCAGGGCTACAACCGCTATTTCTTCGACGCCTTCATGCCGCCTTACGAGCAGACCGCAGCGCTGTGCGGCATGCGCTTCCTGCCGCCGCTGGTGCTGCACGGCGCCCACCGGGCCAGCCAGGCCGAGCTGCAGCAGCACGCCGAGGTGTTCCGCGAGCGGCTGGGCAGCTACCCCGCCTGGCCGGAACTGGAGGAACTCGACGCCTGCCCGGCCTGCGAGGTCCCCCGGACCGACCGGCGGCAGGAACAATCGAGCTGATGGAACACGCCCCCGCCTGGCTGACCAACAGCCTCATCTACCTGTCGGCGGCGGTGATCGCCGTTCCGCTGTCGCGCGCGATCGGCCTCGGCTCCATCCTGGGATACCTTGCCGCCGGCATCGTCATCGGCCCCTTCGGGCTGGGCCTGGTGACCAACGTGGAGGACATCCTGCACTTCGCGGAGTTCGGCGTGGTGCTGATGCTGTTCCTGATCGGGCTGGAACTGGAGCCGCGGCGGCTGTGGAGCCTGCGCCGGCCGATCTTCGGCTGGGGCAGCGCGCAGGTGCTGGGCTGCGCGGCGCTGCTGTTCATCGCCGGGGTCCTGGCCGGCGCGCCGTGGCGCACGGCGCTGGTCGCGGCGTTCGGCCTGGCCTTGTCGTCCACCGCCATCGCGCTGCAGGTGATGGGGGAGCGGAACCTCCTGCCCACCAGCAGCGGCCAGGCGGGCTTCTCGATCCTCCTGTTCCAGGACGTGGCCGCGATCCCGATCCTCGCCTTGTTGCCGCTGCTGGGCGTGGCCGGCCCGCACGATGCCGGCGCCGGTCCGATGTGGCTGCAGGCCCTGAAGATCGTGGCCGTGATCGCCGGCATCGTGCTGGGCGGGCGGCTGGCGCTGCGTCCCTTGCTGCGCCTGATCGCCAAGAGCCGCACGCCGGAGATCTTCACGGCGGCCGCGCTGCTGCTGGTGGTGGCGATCGCGGCGCTGATGCAGCTGGTCGGCCTGTCGATGGCGCTGGGCGCCTTCCTGGCCGGCGTGCTGCTGGCGGAGAGCGAATACCGGCGCGAACTGGAAACCGACATCGAGCCGTTCAAGGGCTTGCTGCTGGGCCTGTTCTTCATCGCGGTGGGGATGAGCGTGGACTTCGCCGTGCTGGTGCGCTCGCCACTGACCATGGCAGCGATCGTGCTCGCCCTGCTGCTCCTGAAGGGTCTGGTGATCTGGTGCATCGCCAGGCCCATGGGCATCCCGCTGCCGGAACGGCCGGTGTTCACGCTGCTGCTGGCGCAGGGCGGCGAGTTCGCTTTCGTGGTGTTCCAGGCCGCCACCGGCGCGCGGGTGTTTCCTGGGGAGGTCGCATCGCTCCTGATCGGCTCGGTGGCGGTGACCATGCTGCTGACGCCGCTGCTGCTGGTGGCGGTCGATCGGTACCTGCTGCCGCGGTTTGCCGCGCAGCGCACGCTGGAGGAGATCAGCGAGCCGCAGCACAAGCAGGTGATCATCGCCGGCTTCGGCAGATACGGTCAGATCATCGGCCGCCTGCTCACCGCCGAAGGCATAGCCGCCACGGTGCTGGACCACGATGCGGACATGGTGGAGACCGCGCGCGCCTTCGGCTACAAGGTCTTCTACGGCGACGCGACCCGGCTGGACCTGCTGCGCACGGCAGGCGCGGCGAGCGCCCGCGTGCTCGTGGTGGCGGTGGACGACAAGGCGCAGTCGCTGCGCATCGTCGACCTCGCGCGCGAGCACTTTCCGCAGCTCGAACTGGTGGTGCGGGCCCGCGACGTGACGCACTGGAATGCCTTGCGCGATCGCGGCGTGATGCGGGTCGAGCGGGAGCTGTTCGAGTCCAGCCTGCGCAGCGGCCGCACCGTGCTGGAGTTGCTGGGGAGGTCGGCGCATGGGGCGCGCCAGCAGGCGATGCGCTTTCGCCGCCACAACCTGGAGCTGTTCGAGAAGATGTACCCGTACCAGCGCGATCGCAACCGCATGATCGCCGTGGCCAAGGAAGGGCGGCAGCAGCTCGAACAACAGATGGCGCGCGAGCGGGCCGAGAGCGAGGAGCGGCGCAAGCGGGGCGAGGAGCGGCTTCCCGGGTGGGAGGGGGATCGGTGAGAGGGGACATGGATCCCGGCTCGAGGCCGGCATGACATGTCTTGCTCCGGAATTCAGCCGCGGAAAAAGCCGTCGAACACCAGCTTGCACCCCGTCAGCAGCATGCCGAGGTACACCAGCCGGTAGAACAATTTGGGCTGGATGTAGCGCGCGATCCGCACGCCCAGCAGCACGCCTATCGGCGCGAACGGCAGCA
>JAQGMY010000284.1 GCA_028292105.1 Ramlibacter sp. | reverse complement strand
ACCGTGGAGCAATTGCAGGGCATGGTCCTGAAGGCCCCAGGCACGGCCACCAACCAGCCGGTGGAACTCTCCTGGGTGGTCCGGGACAACGGCGGCACGGCCGGCGGTGGGGCGGATCAGACGGCCGGCAAGGTGCGCGTGATCGTTTCGGCGGCGCCGCTGTTCGAGCCGGTCCCATCCCAGCCGCAAGTAGCAGCGGCACCCTCGTCGTCCAGCGAGCCGGCAAGCGCCGCGCCCGGCCTCGCCGACGCCGCTGCGGTCGCCGCTGCGCCCATCGCCGCGACGGCGGCCAAGGCGCCGGCGTTGCAGGCGGTGGGCGATGCCCTTGTGACCAGTGACCGGACCGCGAATGCTCCCATGCCAGCGACGGAGCCGGCCGCGCTGTCCGATCGCCGCGTGATCCCGCTGGAAGCCGTGCGTCCTTCCGTCTCGGCGCTGATGGACCGCAGCTCGGTCCAGCTGGTCGGGTTCAATCCGGCCGCGAATGCGGATTTCGTCCTGACCGGCTTTTCCGGCACCGGCTTGGCGGGAAGCCGCTTGAGTGCCGACGACCTGCGGCTGGCCCTGCGCTCGGGCGCGTTCGTCGACGAGTTGAACAAGCTGCGCGACGGCCTGCGCCAGGAGTTCGACCTCGAGAAGACGGTCAGCATCTCGGTGGCGGGCTTGTCGCTCGGTGTCTCGGTCCTGTACGTGCTGTGGTTGATCCGCGGCGGCGTGCTGATCGGCAGCTACCTGTCGGCGCTGCCCGCGTGGCGGATGCTCGACCCGCTGCCGGTGCTGGCGCGGCCGGGTGAAGACGAAGACGAAGAAGAAGACGACGCGCTCGACGCCTCCCGCAGCGCGCCGGCCGACCCGCTGCGGGGAATCTCTTGACGTTGCTCAACACCCGCACCTACATCACGCTGGGCCTCGTCTCCCTGGTCAGCACCGCCTTGCTCGCCGCGTCCTTCCTGGGCCTGGTGCCCGATCGCGCGGGCGCGGTCCGCGAAGGCCGGCTTGCGCTGGCGGAATCGGTGGCTGCGAGCGGCGCTGCGCTCCTGAGCAGCTCGGAGCCGCAGCGGTTCGAAGACGTGCTGCGCTTCGTGCAAAAGCGCAATCCGGAACTGCGTTCGCTGGGCCTGCGCAGCCGCGAAGGCCGGCTGGTGTTCGCGGTCGGCGAGCACGCCCGCAACTGGCTCGCCATGGAGAGTGCGCAAGCCAACGGCGACTCGCAACTGCAGGTGGCGCTGTATGCCGGCAACCAGCCCTGGGGCCACCTGGAGATGCGCTTCGACCCGGTGGTGGAGCCCGGCATCCGCGGCCTGCTGCAAAACCCGCTGGTGCTGCTGCTCGCTTTCTGCGCCGTCGGCTGCTTCATGGGGTTCTACGTCTACCTCAGTCGGGTGCTGCGCCACCTCGACCCCTCCACCGCCGTGCCTTCGCGCGTGCGCAGCGCCCTCGACTCGCTGACCGAAGGTTTGCTGGTGGTGGACCAGAAGGCCAACGTGGTGCTCGCCAACGAGGCGCTCACCCGGCTGCTGGGAAAGACCAACGAACAGATGATGGGCACGCCCATCGCCGCGATCCCCTGGCTGGACGACCGGGGCGTGCACCTGACGCCCTCGGCGTACCCCTGGATGGTGGCGCTCGAAACCGGCGCCGTGCAACGCGATCTGCACCTGCGGCTGGCCGACACCGAGGGGCGTTCGCGCAGCTTCCTGGTGAACTGCTCGCCGGTGCTCGGCTCCGGCGGCAAGTCATCCGGCGTGCTGGTCAGCCTGGAAGACGTCACGCTGCTGGAGGAAAGCCGGGTCGAACTGCGCCTGGCCAAGGACGAGGCCGAGGCGGCGAACCGCGCCAAGAGCGAATTCCTGGCCAACATGAGCCACGAGATCCGCACCCCGATGAACGCCATCCTGGGGTTCACCGAATTGCTGCGGCGCGGCTTCAGCAAGAGCGAGCGCGAGTCCTCGCGCTACCTGGACACGATCCATCACAGCGGCAAGCATCTGCTGGGGCTGATCAACGACATCCTGGACCTGTCCAAGGTGGAAGCGGGCCAGCTCACCGTGGAGCGCATCGCCTGCGTGCCGCACGAAGTGGTGCAGGGCGCCATCTCCGAGCTGCAGCTGAAGGCGCGCGAGAAAGGCATCGCGCTGACATTGCGCCTGCTGACCTCGGTGCCGGCGCAGGTCCAGTCGGACCCGGCGCGGATCCGGCAGGTGATCCTGAACCTCCTGAGCAACGCCGTGAAATTCACCGAACAGGGCGGCGTCGAGGTGGTGCTGGCCTGCAACGGCAGCTACTACACCGTGGAAGTCAGCGACACCGGCATCGGCATGGACCCGGCCAAGGTCGAGACGATGTTCGATCCCTTCACGCAGGCGGACGCCTCCATCTCGCGCCGCTTCGGCGGCACCGGCCTCGGGCTCGCGATCAGCCGCAAGCTGGCACGGGCGCTGGGCGGAGACCTCACGGCCACCACCCAGCCGGGCGTGGGCACGACCATGATCTTCAGCTTCGACACGGGCGTGCTGCAGGACGTGCGCATGCTCAACGCGTCCGAGCTCGGGGCCGAGAGCCGCGCGCGCGCGCCGCAGCGGCGCACCCGCTGGAAGATCCCCTCCGCCCGCGTGCTGGTGGTCGACGACGGCGCTGAAAACCGCGAACTGGTGGCGCTGGTGCTGGCGGAACAAGGCCTGTGGGTGGAGGAGGCGGAGAACGGGCAGGTGGCGCTGGACAAGGTCGCCGCCGCCGGCTACGACCTGATCTTCATGGACATGCAGATGCCGGTGCTGGACGGCGATGCGGCCACCCGCGAGCTGCGCCGCCGCGGCGTGACGACGCCGGTGGTGGCGCTCACCGCCAATGCCATGAAGGGCTTCGAGCAGGAGGTGCTGGCGGCGGGCTGCACCGCCTACCTCACCAAGCCGGTGGACATCGACGCGCTGGTGCGGCAGGCAGCGCAATTGCTCGGTGGCGAGCGGGTGGAGCTCGACGAGGAGGAGAGCGTCACCCTGTCCATGCCTGCTGCGCTCACGGGGCCCGGCGCGCTGTCGATGCCGCTGCCGCTCCAGAGCGGCCCGGTCCCGCTGGAACAGCGCATGTCCGTGGACATCTCGCTGGAAGAACCGATCCGCTCGCGTTTTGCCGCCAACAAGAAGCTGGCACCCATCGTGCGCAAGTTTGCCGCGCGCCTGAAGGAACAACTGGACCTGGCCGGCCAGGCGCGCGAAGGCGGCGACCTGCCGGAAGTGGCGCGCCTGGCCCACTGGCTGGCCGGTGCGGCCGGCACCGTGGGGTACGACGCCTTCACGGAACCGGCGCGCGAACTGGAGGCGCATGCGCTTTCGGGCGATCAGGCCGGCGCCGCGGCCGTTCTGCAACGCATCGCCCGAATGGCCGAGCACCTCGAGCTGCCAGCGGTCGCCACCAACTGATCCGCAAGGCACAATCGAGACAATGGCTCCTACGGAAACCACGCCCGATACCATGTCGTCCAGCCAGCCGACGGTGTTCGCGCCGGGCGACGACAAGCTGAGCGAAAACGAACTGCGTGCGCTGTCACCGCAGGAGCTGATCTGGCAACACCGCAGCGTGGTCGGCCTGTCCGAAGCCCTGATCATGATGGTGGACGACGAGCTGCTGAACATCGAGATGACGCAGGCCTTCCTCTCCGAGGCCGGCTACAAGCAGTTCGTGCACACGGACCGCCCCGAGCAGGCGATCGCGATGATGCGCAAGGAGCTGCCGGGCGTGCTGTTGCTGGACCTGAGCATGCCCCGGGTGAGCGGGCTGGAGATCCTGGCGCAGATGCGCGACGACAGCACGCTGCGGCACGTGCCCGTCATCGTGCTCACCAGCAGCATCGACCCGCAGGTGAAGCTGCAGGCGCTGGCGACCGGCGCCATGGACTTCCTGTCCAAGCCGGTGGACCCCAGCGAGCTGGGCCTGCGCATCCGCAACACCCTGGCTGCCAGCGCCTACCGCGATTACCTCGGTCAGCACGACGCGCTGACGGCGCTTCCGAACAAGCTGCGCTATCGCAAGGTCGCTGCCGAAGTGCTTTTGCAGGCGCGCGCCGGAGCCACCAAGGGCGCCTTCCTGCACGTCGGGGTGGACGCCCTGGGCCGCATCAACGATGCCCTGGGCCGCATGGTCGGCGACCAGCTGCTGCAGCGGATCGCCAAACGCCTGGCCAGTTGCGTCCAGACCGAGGCCGGCGGCGAGCTCAGCTCCGAACAGCACCATCCGTCCCTGTACCGCTTCGATGGCGACGAGTTCGCGGTCATCATCCCCTACATGGAGGGCGTGGCCAGTGCCGCCGCCTTCATCAACAAGCTGCTGGAGGACGTGACGGTCAGCTTCCACCGCAGCGGTGCGCCGGAACTGTTCGTCACCTGCAGCGTCGGTGTGGCGGTGTTCCCCATGGACGGCAACGAGCCGGACACGCTGATGCGCAATGCCGGCCTGGCCTTGCGCCATGCCAAGCAGGCCGGCCCGCACCGTTATGAATTTTTCTCGCCGCAGTTCAACGAACAGGCCCTGAGCCGCCTCGACCTCGGCGCGGAGCTGCGCCAT
The DNA here is from genome assembly GCA_028292105.1 of Ramlibacter sp. Lineage (GTDB taxonomy): Bacteria > Pseudomonadota > Gammaproteobacteria > Burkholderiales > Burkholderiaceae_C > Ramlibacter. The sequence goes on along the minus strand of JAQGMY010000284.1, from coordinate 14,947 downwards.
TCGCTGGCGCGCGACGAAATCGAGCTGCTGTACGAACCGCGGGTCGAGCTCGCCACCGGCCGCATGGTGGCCGCGCAATCCATCCTGCGCTGGAAGCACGCGTCGGGCCGCATCATCCAGGGGCACGAGCTGATGGACCTGGCCGGCAACTCGGAGATGGACCTCGCCCTGACCGAATGGCTGTTCGAGCAGTTGAACCGGCACACAAGGAACTGGCGCGCAGCGGGCCTGCAGCCGGTGCCGATCGGCGTGAAGGCATCGCTGGCCCACATCCAGTTGCGCGACCTGGGCCACCTGGTGAACGCGGGCCTGGCCAGCGGCATCGATCCCACGCAGCTGTCGCTCGAACTGCAGCAGGTGGGCGCGCTCGACAACGTGCCGGCGCGGGACCTGGCGGTGCTGGCGGCGCTGCGCAAGAAGGGCGTGCGGGTCGCACTCGACCGCTTCGGCGCCAGCGCCTCGCTGGCGCACCTGCGAAAGCTCGGCTGCGACGAGATCAAGATCGACTCCTCCTTCGTGCGCGACCTGGAACGCGACCCCGTGGCCCAGGCGATGTTGCTGGGCATCGGTGACATCGCACGGCGGCTCAAGCTGAACTGCGTCGCCTGCGACCTGGAAAGCCCGCAGCAGCTGGCCTTCCTGAAGAAGAATGGCTGGGACCAGGGGCAGGGCCGCCTGTTCGGCGAACCCATGACCGGCCTCGCCTTCGCGGCGCGCTGGCTCACCCGCAGCGGCAAGCCCCAGCGCGTGCAGCTGCCTGGCGAGGCCTGAGCACCGAGGGCTTTCACCGAGGGCTGCTGCACCGCGGCCCGGCGTAGACTGGACCGCGGCCCCTCGGGCCATGAGTTCAGGAGGCCCTTTCTTGCAGCCGACGAACATCGCCGATCCGGCGTACTTCCACAAGGTGGTGGATTGCCAGTGGGCGTGCCCCGCGCACACCCCGGTGCCCGAATACATCCGCCTGATCGCGCAGGGCCGCTACGGCGACGCCTACATGGTCAACTGGGTGTCCAACGTCTTCCCTGGCATCCTCGGCCGTACCTGCGACCGCCCGTGCGAACCGGCTTGTCGCCGCAGCCGGGTGGAAGAGGGCAACGCCGGCGCGCCGCCCGAACCCGTGGCCATCTGCCGTCTCAAGCGCGTCGCCGCCGACCTGAAGGACGACGTGCGCCAGCGCATGCCGGCTCCGGTGCCCGGCAACGGAAGGCGCATCGCCTGCGTGGGCGGCGGTCCGGCATCGCTGACCGTCGCGCGCGACCTCGCGCCGCTCGGCTACCGGGTCACCGTGTTCGAAGGCGAGGCCAAGCCCGGCGGCTTCATGCGCACGCAGGTGCCGCGCTTTCGCCTGCCCGAGGAGGTGATCGACGAGGAGTGCGGCTACATCCTCGACATGGGCGTGGAATTCGTGGCGGGGCACCGCGTCGAGTCGATGAAGGCGCTGATGGCGCAGGGCTACGACGCCATCTTCGTCGGCTGCGGCGCGCCGCGCGGCCGCGACCTCGAATTGCCCGGGCGCAGCGAAGCCGCGGCCAAGGTCCACATCGGCATCGACTGGCTCGCGTCGGTGTCCTTCGGCCACGTGACGGAAGTCGGCCGGCGCGTGATCGTGCTGGGCGGCGGCAATACGGCCATGGACTGCTGCCGCTCGGCGCGCCGGCTCGGTGGCACCGACGTCAAGGTCATCGTGCGCAGCGGCTTCGAGGAGATGAAGGCCTCGCCCTGGGAAAAGGAAGATGCCATGCACGAGGGCATCCCCATCATCAACTATCACGTGCCCAAGGCCTTCCTGCACGAAGGCGGCCGCCTGACGGGCATGAGCTTCGACGTGGTGCGGGCGGAATACGACGCGCAGGGCAAGCGCAGCCTCGTGCCCACCGGCGAGCCGGAGGTGGTGTTCGGGTGCGACGAAGTGCTGATCGCGGTAGGCCAGGAGAACTCCTTTCCCTGGATCGAGCGTGACAGCGGCATCGAATTCGACCGCTGGGGGCTGCCGAGGCTGGATCCCGGCACCTTCCAGAGCAGCGTTGCGAACGTGCTGTTCGGCGGCGACGCGGCACTCGGGCCGAAGAACATCATCACAGCCGTCGCGCACGGCCACGACGCCGCGGTGAGCATCGACCTGCTGCTGAACGGCCAGGATCCGCGCCAGCGCCCGGGCCCGATCGTCAACCTGATGTCGCAGAAGATGGGCATCCACGAGTGGAGCTACGACAACGCCACTTCGCTCGACGCCCGCTTCAAGGTGCCGTGGGCACAGGCCGCCAAGGCACTGGCCAGCATCCGGGTGGAGGTGGAGCTGGGCTTCGACGTGCCGACCGCCTTCCGCGAGGCCCAGCGCTGCCTGAACTGCGACGTGCAGACGGTCTTCAACCAGGACACCTGCATCGAATGCGATGCCTGCGTCGACATCTGCCCGATGGACTGCATCAGCTTCACGGCCGACGGCGACGAGCCGGACCTGCGGACCCGGCTGAAGGCGCCGGCGCTCAACCTGGCGCAGGCGCTCTACGTCTCCGGCGAGCTCAAGACCGGCCGCGTGATGGTGAAGGACGAGGACGTCTGCCTGCACTGCGGGCTGTGCGCCGAGCGCTGCCCCACCGGCGCCTGGGACATGCAGAAGTTCCAGTTCAACACGGCGATGGCCGGCGCCGCGCGAGCCCGCGGCGCCGCGCCGCGCGGCAGGGAGGTGCCGGCATGAACGCGATCACGGCGGTCAACGACTTCGTCATCAAGTTCGCCAACGTCAACGGCTCGGGATCGGCGTCGGCCAACGAGCTGTTCGCCAAGGCCATCCTGCGCATGGGCGTGCCGGTCAGCCCGCGCAACATCTTCCCCAGCAACATCCAGGGGCTGCCGACCTGGTACGAGGTGCGGGTGAGCGAGCAGGGCTGGCTCGGGCGGCGCGGCGGCGTCGACATGATGGTGGCGATGAATCCGCAGACCTGGGATGCCGACATGGCGGAACTCTCGCCGGGCGGCTACCTTTTCTACGACAACACCCGGCCCTTGCCGCGCGCGGCTTTCCGGCCCGACGTGCACGTGATCGGCATGCCGCTGACCGACATCTGCAACGCGGTCTATGCGGACCCGCGCCAGCGCCAGCTGTTCAAGAACATCGTGTACGTCGGCGCCCTGTCGGTGCTGCTGGAAATCGATCCGGCCGTGATCGAGCAGCTGTTTGGCGAGCAGTACCGCGGCAAGGAAAAGCTGCTGGCCTCCAACGTGCAGGCCTTGCAACTCGGGCGCGAGTTCGCGCAGGAGCACCTGCAGTGGCCGCTCGGCATCCGGGTGCGCCGGGCCGACCGCGTCGGCGACCAGATCTTCGTCGATGGCAACAGCGCGGCGGCATTGGGCTGTGTCTACGGCGGCGCCACCGTCGCCGCCTGGTATCCCATCACGCCTTCGTCCTCGGTCGCCGAGGCCTTCCAGAAGTACTGCGGCAAGCTGCGGGTCGACGCCGACACCGGGCAGCACCGCTACGCCATCGTGCAGGCCGAAGACGAAATCGCCTCCATCGGCATGGTGGTGGGAGCCGGCTGGAACGGCGCGCGGGCGTTCACGGCCACTTCCGGGCCGGGCGTTTCGCTCATGACCGAGTTCATCGGGCTGGCCTACTTCGCCGAGATCCCGGTGACGATCATCAACGTGCAACGCGGCGGCCCTTCCACCGGCATGCCTACGCGCACCCAGCAGGCCGACATCGTGGCCTGCGCCTATGCGTCGCATGGCGACACCACGCACGTGCTGCTGTTTCCGCAGGATCCGCACGAATGCTTCGAGCATGCCGCGCGCGCGCTGGAACTGGCCGACCGGCTGCAGACCCCGGTGTTCGTCATGACGGACCTGGACATCGGCATGAACCAGCGCCTGTGCAAGCCGTTCGACTGGCAGGACGGCGGCGCCTACGACCGCGGCAAGGTGATGAGCGCGCAGGAGCTGGAAGCCGGCCGCGACTTCGGCCGCTACAAGGACGTGGATGGCGATGGCATCCCCTGGCGCACCTTGCCCGGCACGCATCCGACCAAGGGGGCGTACTTCACGCGCGGCACCACGCGCGACCCGTACGCACGCTACTCCGAACGCGGACCCGACTACATGTACAACATGGAGCGCCTGCTGCGCAAGTTCGCCACCGCGGGCCTGCTGGTGCCGCCGCCGGTCGTCCAGCGGGCGCAAGGCGAGGCCTCGCTCGGCGTCATCTACTTCGGCTCGACCAGCCCTTCGATGCAGGAAGCGCTCGACGTGCTGGCGGCGCAAGGCATCGCACTGGACGCCATGCGGCTGCGCGCCTTCCCCTTCGGGCCAGGCGTCGCCGAGTTCATCGCCCAGCACGAGCGCGTGTTCGTGGTCGAACAGAACCGCGACGCGCAGATGCGCCAGTTGCTGGTCAACGAGCTCGAAGTCGACCCGGCGCGGCTGGTGAAGGTGCTGCACTTCGACGGCACCCCCATCACCGCCCGCTTCATCACCGAGGCCATCGTCGCGCACATGCAGGCGCAGGGGCAGAAGTCAGTGGAGAAAGTGCAATGACCTGGATCGCCAAGCCGCCGCTGCACCATCCCACGCTGGAGAAGAACCGCGTGGGCTACACCCGCCGCGACTACGAAGGCAAGGTGTCCACGCTGTGCGCCGGCTGCGGGCATGACTCGATCTCCGCCGCCATCGTCCAGGCGTGCTGGGAACTCGACATCGAGCCGCATCGCGTCGCCAAGCTGTCGGGCATCGGCTGCAGCTCCAAGACACCCGACTACTTCCTCGGCGCCTCGCATGGCTTCAACACGGTGCACGGCCGCATGCCGTCGGTGCTGACGGGCGCCAACCTGGCCAACCGCGAGTTGCTGTACCTGGGCGTCTCCGGCGATGGCGACTCGGCTTCCATCGGGCTGGGCCAGTTCGCCCACGCGATGCGGCGTGGCGTGCGCATGGCCTACATCGTCGAGAACAACGGGGTCTACGGGCTGACCAAAGGCCAGTTCTCCGCCACCGCCGACAACGGCAGCAAGAGCAAGAAGGGCGTGGTCAACAGCGACAGCCCGGTCGACCTGGTGGCGATGGCGCTGCAACTGGGCGCCACCTATGTCGGCCGCAGCTTCTCCGGCAACAAGGAGCAGCTGGTGCCTCTGATCAAGGGCGCGATGGCGCATGGGGGCGCGGCCTTCATCGACGTGATCAGCCCCTGCGTCGCCTTCAACAACCATCCGGGCAGCACCAAGAGCTACGACTACGTGCGCGAGCACAACGAGGCGGTCAGCCGCATCGACTTCATCTCGCAGCGCGAAGAGATCACGGCCACCGCTGCGCCAGGCCAGGTGGTCGACGTGCGGCAGCATGACGGTTCGCTGCTGCGCCTGCGCAGCCTGCACGCCGGCTACGACGCCACCGACCGCCATGCGGCGATGGCGTTCATGCAGGCGCACCAGGCGCGCGGCGAGGTCGTGACGGGGCTGCTGTACGTGGACCCGCTCGCCACCGACCTGCACACCGCCATGAACACCACCGCCCGTCCGCTCAATACGCTGGGCGCCGCGGAACTCTGTCCCGGCGCCGCGGTGCTGGGCAAGATCAACGCATCACTCCGTTAGCCACCGCGGCCGGGCGGCCGCTGCCCACCACCTCGAGAGGAGGGTGCCATGGACGAACGCACGGTGTTCCAGTCGATCCCGAAGAAGCACGTCCTGAGCCTCGGGCCGCAAGCCAGCGTGTGGGAGGCGGCCTGCGCCATGACCCGCGCCAACTGCGGCAGCGTGCTGGTGATGGAGCCGCCGGACCGCTTGCTGGGGATCGTCACGGAGCGCGACCTGATGACGCGGGTGCTGGCCCGCGCCCTCGACCCGAAGCTGACGCTGCTGGCGCAGGTCATGACGGCACATCCGCAGTGCGTACCGCCGGAGACCAAGGTGTCGGATGCGGTGCTGATCCTGATCGAACGCGGCTTTCGCCACCTGCCCATCGTCGCCGCCGACAAGAAGATCCTGGGCGTCTTCTCCGTGCGCGACGCACTGCCCAGGGAGATCGGCACCGCCTTGCACCAGGCGGAGTTCAACGAGCAGGTGAACGACGCGCTGGGCTGACGGAGGCTCCTGCGCTACGTCTGGATGCCCTGGCTCAGGGCGATCTCTTCGCCCGGGCCCGGGCGAGCGCGGCCTCGATCACGGAAAGCTTGCGGGTGAGCTCGGCGCCTTCGGCCCCATGGGTCTGGGCCGGCAGGTCCGCGAGCTTTTGCTGCGCCTTGGCTTCCAGGCGCGCGGCATTCTCCTCATCGGCCCGGCCGCGCCGGTGACGGTGCAATTCATAGCGTTCCAGCGCCTGGGACGCCTGCGCCTGCGACCAGGCGTCCCAGCCGCTGCGGTCACCGGTCACGTTCTCCAGGGCGATGCAGTCCACCGGGCACACCGGCACGCAAAGCTCGCAGCCGGTGCAGCAGGCCTCGATCACGGTATGCATGCGCTTGTTGCCGCCGAGGATCGCATCGGTCGGACAGACGTCCAGGCACAGGGTGCAGCCTATGCACCAGTTCTCGTCGATGACGGCCATCTGCCGGGGCCCTTCGACGCCGTTCACCGGGTTGAGGGGCAGTGGCGGCCGGCCCGTGATCTCCGCAAGCCGGTCGATGCCTTGCGCACCGCCGGGCGGGCACTGGTTGATCTGCGCCTCGCCAGCGTCGATCGCCTGCGCGTAGCCGGCACAGTCGGGGTAGCCGCAGCGCGTGCACTGCGTCTGCGGCAGGGCGGCGTGCAGCCGCGCCGCCTGCGGGCTCACTTGCCGGAGGCGCGCGAGGTCTTCTTCGGGGCGCGCGCGGAAGCCGCCACCCGGGTGCGGGCGGTGGAAGGGGTACGACGCTCGGCGGCCACCGCGGCCTTGCCGCGCGGGGCCGCACGCTGCCCGGTGGTTGCCGGTTTGGCCGCGGGGACTTCGTGGAACTGCCGGATGAAGTCGCGCAACTGCGGATACACCACATCGCGCCAGCGCCGGCCGCTGAAGATGCCGTAGTGGCCCGCGCCCTTCACCTCCAGGTGCTTCTGGCGCGATTTGGGCACGTTGAAGCAGAGATCGTGCGCCGCTTCGGTCTGGCCGCTGCCGGAGATGTCGTCGAGTTCGCCCTCGATGGTGAAGTGCGCCGTCGTCTGGATGTCTTCGGGGCGCACCCGCTCCAGCTTGCCTTCGGGGTTGCGCACGTCCCAGGTGCCGTTGACCAGCTGGAACTCCTGGAACACCACGCGGATGGTCTCCAGGTAGTAGTCGGCGTCCATGTCGAGCACGGCGTTGTATTCGTCGTAGAACTGGCGATGCGCCTCGGCGCTGGCGTCGTCGCCAGCGATCAACTGCTTGAAGTAGTCGTAATGGCTCGTCATGTGGCGGTCGGGGTTCATCGCCACGAAGCCCGAGTGCTGCAGGAAGCCGGGGTAGACGCGCCGGCCGGAGCCCGGGAAGTTGGTCGGAACGCGGTAGATCACGTTGTTCTCGAACCAGTCGTAGCTCTTGTTCATCGCCAGGTTGTTCACTGCCGTCGGCGATTTGCGGGCGTCGATCGGGCCGCCCATCATCGTCATCGACAGCGGCGTGGTCTCGCCGCGCGTGGCCATCAGCGAGATGGCGGCGAGCACCGGCACGGTGGGCTGGCAGACGCTGATCACGTGGCAGTTGCCGTACTTGCCCTGCAGGTGCCGGATGAATTCCTGCACGTAGTTGACGTAGTCGTCGAGGTGGAATTCGCCTTGCTCCAGCGGCACGGTGCGGGCGTTCTTCCAGTCGGTGATGTAGACCTTGTGGTCGCCCAGCATCGAACGCACGGTGTCCCGCAGCAGGGTGGCGTAGTGCCCGGACAGGGGCGCCACCAGCAGCACGGCCGGCTGGCCTTTCAGCTTGGTCAGCGTGGCCGGATCATCGGAGAAGCGCTTGAAGCGGCGCAGCTCGCAAAACGGCTTCTCGAGCTCGATGCGCTCGTCGATGGCGACGCCGACACCGTCGACGTCCACGCGCTTGATGCCGAATTGCGGCTTCTCGTAATCCTTGCCCAGCCGATAGATCAGGTCGTAGCCGGCCGACACGCGCTGCGCCGACGGGAATTGTGCGAACGGGGACAGCGGGTTGCTGTAGAGTTTCGAAGCCGCCTGCGCGAATTCGGCGAACGGCTCCATCAGTGAGCGGTGTGCTTCGTAGATCTGGTAGAGCATGGGCTGTCCGGTTGTTGCAATGCAATATACCAGTGGTGGAATCAAGCCGGACAAGGTAGTTCCACGGATGAGCCAGGAAGCCGGTCGTACTGTCCCGAACACGACAACTCAGCAACAAAGAGGCCTGAACTTGAACCGACGCCACTGGATCGCGGGCGCTGCCGCGGTCGCGGGAGGAACCCTGTTGCTGGACCAGATGCAGTCCGCCGCCGCGGCCGCCGGTCTCGTGGCCCTGGCGAAAAGCCCGCGCATGCCGGTGCTGTTCGTGGGCCACGGCACGCCGATGAACGCCATCGAGGACAACGAGTTCCGCCGCAGCTGGCAGGCGCTGGGCGCGCAGTTCGGCAAGACCCTGCCGAAGCCGCAGCTGATCCTGTGCATGTCGCCGCACTGGATCACCTCGGGCTGGCGGCTGACGGCGATGGCGCAACCCCGCACCATCCATGACTTCGGCGGCTTCCCGCAGGAGTTGTTCGACCAGCGGTACCCGGCGCCCGGCGCCCCGGAGATCGCGCGCCAGATCGGCGCGGGCATCCGGGAAGCGAGGGTAGGCCTGGACGATCGTGAATGGGGCTACGACCACGGCACCTGGTCGGTGTTGAAGCCCATGTTCCCGGCCGCCGACATTCCGGTGCTGCAGTTGAGCATCGACTATGGCAAGTCGCCGGCCGAGCACTTCGCCCTGGGGCGGCAGCTGCGCTCGCTGCGCGATCGCGGCGTGCTGATCGTCGGCAGCGGCAACATCGTGCACAACCTGCGCGCCTCGCGGCGGGGAGCGGCGACGATGCAGGCCTACGACTGGGCCTTCGACTTCGACGGCAGGACCAAGGTGCTGCTGGAGAAGGGCGCGCTCGAGGAGCTGGCGAACTTCCAGGGGTACGGGCAGGTGGCGCAACTGGCGCATCCCACTTACGACCATTACCTGCCGCTGCTGCAGGCGGCCGGCGCGGTCGATGCGGGGGAGAAGATGCGCTTTTTCAACGAGCGCTTCCAGTCGGCGTCGATGTCGATGCGGTCGGTGGTTTGGGGATGATGGGTTGGTCGGGGGCGTTTGGGGCGGGGATGGTGCGCGGCGAAGCCGCACACCCTACGAACACGGAACGCCGAACGCGGGACACCGGACCACGTAGGGTGTGCGGCTTGGCCGCGCACCATCCGCCCCCTCAGATCGCCTGCACGATCGACGGCCCCACCGCATGCGGTGTGTCGCCGGCGATGCCGAGCATGGCCCGCGCGACCGCCTCCGCCACCTCGATGCCGTCGACGCCCGCCGACATGATGCCGCCGGCGTAACCGGCGCCTTCGCCGGCGGGGTAGAGACCGCGCACGTTGAGACTCTGGGACTGGCGGTTGCGGGTGATGCGCAGCGGCGACGACGTGCGCGTCTCCACCCCGGTCAGCACCGCATCCGGCATCGAGAAGCCGGCGATCTGCCGCTCGAACGCCGGAATCGCCTCGCGGATCGCTTCCAGCGCGTACGTCGGCAGGCTTTCCCGGCCAGGTTGCGACAGCTCGGTGAGGGTTACGCCGGGTTTGTACGAGGGCAGCACCTTGCCCAGCATCGCACTGCGCTGCTTCTTGAGGAAGTCGCCGACCAGCTGGCCTGGCGCCTGGTAGCCCCCTTCGCCGAGTTCATACGCGCGCGATTCCCAGAAGCGCTGGAACTTCATGCCGTCCAACGGGCTCACCGGGCCTTCGCTGGCGCCGTCCTGCCGGTAGTCCTGCGGTGAGATGCCGACCACGATGCCGGCGTTCGCGTTGCGCTCGTTGCGCGAGTACTGGCTCATGCCGTTGGTGACGACGCGTTCCGGCTCGGAGGTTGCCGCCACCACGGTGCCGCCCGGGCACATGCAGAAGCTGTAGACGCTGCGGCCGTTCCTGGCGTGGTGCACCAGCTTGTAGTCGGCCGCGCCGAGGACCGGGTTGCCGGCGTTCGGGCCGAAGCGCGCACGGTCGATCACGCCTTGCGGATGCTCGATGCGAAAGCCGATCGAGAAGGGCTTGGCTTCCATGTAGACGCCGCGCTCGTGCAGCATCGTGAAGGTGTCCCGCGCGCTGTGGCCCAGCGCCAGCACGACGTGGTCGGCGCGCAGTTGCTCGCCCGACGCGAGCGTCACGCCGCGCATCTGTCCGGCATCCCCTGCGCGTTCGATCAGGACGTCGGTGACCTGCTGGCCGAAGCGGATCTCCCCGCCGAGCGCGACGATGTCGGCCCGCATCTTCTCCACCACGCCCACCAGCCGGAAGGTGCCGATGTGCGGCTTGCTGACGAACAGGATCTCGTCCGGGGCGCCGGCCTTGACGAATTCGAGCAGCACCTTGCGCGTGAGGAAGCGCGGGTCGCTGATCTGGCTCCACAGCTTGCCGTCGCTGAAGGTGCCGGCGCCGCCTTCGCCGAACTGCACGTTCGATTCCGGGTTCAGCACGCCGCGCCGCCACAGGCCCCAGGTGTCCTGGGTGCGCTGGCGCACTTCCTTGCCCCGCTCCAGCACGATGGGTCGCAGTCCCATCTGCGCCAGCACCAGCGCGGCGAAGATGCCGCACGGCCCGAAGCCGACCACCAGGGGCCGCGGACGCTCGGTCGCGAAGAAGTCCGCGGGCGCATGGCCGACGAACTTGTAGCGCGTGTCGGGCGCCGGCTTCAGGTGCGAGTCGCCTTGCCTGGCCTGCAGCACCGCCGCTTCGTCGCGCACCTCGCAGTCCACCGTGTAGATCAGGACGATGGCGCTTTTCTTGCGGGCGTCGTAGGCGCGGCGGAAAACGTTCAGGGACAGCAGGTCGGCGTCGGCGATACCGAGCCGGCCCAGCACCGCCGGACGCAGCGCGTCTTGCGGGTGGTCCAGGGGCAGGCGGAGTTCGGTGATCCTCAGCATCGCAGGGGCCTTGAATGCAAAACGCCGCCCGGGGGCGGCGGCTTGCAGCTTGCCTGGCCGGCTTAGCCGCCCTTGCGGGGGCGCTTGCCCGGGTTCTTCTTGCTGCGGGTGTGGGCGCCGCGCTCGAGGCTGATCTTCTGGCCGTGGCCGGCAGTGTTGGTGCTGCCGCTCGGTGCCGGCGCTTTGGGGGTGGCGCGGCGGTCCGCTTCGGTGACGATCTTGTTGCCCATGACGGCTCCGTTGAAATTGGTGGAAAAAGGGAGGAACCCGCGATTATCCCTCACGCGGGGACGCTGCGCTCTTCGAGCCATTGCAACACGCCCCGCCCGGCATGCCGCGCCGTGGCGAAGCAGGCCGTCAGCAGGTAGCCACCGGTGGGCGCTTCCCAGTCCAGCATCTCGCCGGCGCAGAAGACGCCGGGGACGGCGCGCAACATGCCGCGTGGGTCCAGGGCTTGGAAGCGGACCCCGCCCGCGGTGCTGATCGCCTCGTCGATCGGGCGAGGGCGGGCCAGCGTCAGGGGCAGGGCCTTGAGGGACCGGGCCAGCTCCCTGGCGTCATTCAGTTGCTCCGGGCGGAGCAATTCGCGCAGCAGCGCCATCTTCAGCCCGTGGATCCCGAGCCGGCTCTTGAGGTGGGTGGAGAGGCTGCGCGGGCCGCGTGGACGCTGCGTTTCGGCCAGGACCTGTTCCGCGCTGTGCTGCGGCAGCAGGTCGACCAGCCAGGTCGCCTGGCCGCGCGCCGCGATCTCTTCGCGCAGCCGCGCGCTGAACGCATAGACCAGGCTGCCTTCGACGCCGGTATCGGTGATGACGAACTCGCCTTGCTGGAAGGCAGCGTCCCCGGCCTGGCTGGCCGCCGCCGGCTTGACCGGCTGGCCGGCGAAGCGCTGGCGCAGGTGATCGCTCCAGCCTTGCCGCCCTGGGCCGGTCGGGGCGACGTCGAAGCCGCAGTTCGATGGCTGCAGCGGCGTCACTTCGACGCCACGTTCCTGCAGCCACGGCAGCCACCTGCCGTCGGAGCCGAGCCGCGACCAGCTCGCGCCGCCCAGCGCCAGCACGGTGGCGTCGGCCGCGTGCAGCACCTGCTGGCCTTGCGACTCGAAGCGCAGCGCGCCGTCCGGGGTCCAGCCGGTCCAGCGGTGGCGCGTATGGACCCGCACGCCGCCGGCGCGCAGCCGGTGCAGCCAGGCCCGCAGCAGCGGCGCGGCCTTCAGGTCCTTGGGGAAAACGCGGCCGGAGGTGCCGACGAAGGTCTCGATGCCCAGGCCTGCCGCCCACGCGCGCACGGCCGCGCCGTCGAAAGCCGTCACCGCATCGTGCAACGCACCGCTGCCATCGCCAAAGCGCTGCAGCAGCCGCTCGGTCGGCTCCGAATGCGTGAGGTTGAGACCGCCGCGCCCCGCCAGCAGGAACTTGCGTCCCACCGAGGGCATGGCGTCGAACAGATCCACCTCGGCGCCGCCTTGCGACAGCACCTCCGCGGCCATCAGGCCCGCGGGCCCGCCGCCGATGACGGCCACCCGCCGGGATGCCACCCGCTCAGCGGACCACCGTGGCGATCGAAGCCGCGACGTAGTCCAGGTTGTGGCTGTTCAGGGCCGCCACGCAGATGCGGCCGCTCTCGATGCCGTAGACGCCGAACTCGTCGCGCAGCCGGATCATCTGGTCCTTGTTCAGGCCCGAATAGCTGAACATGCCCACCTGGTGCGCGATGAAGCTCATGTCCTGCTGCACGCCGGCGCCCTGGAGCTTGTCGACCAGCGCGTTGCGCATCTGCTTGATGCGGGTGCGCATGCCGGCCAGTTCCCGCTCCCACAGGGCGCGGAGATCGGGCGTGTTCAGGATGGTGGCCGCCACCTGGCCGCCATGCGTGGGCGGGTTGCTGTAGTTGGTGCGGATCACGATCTTCAGCTGCGACAGCACGCGGGCCGCTTCGCCCTTGTCCTGGCAGAACACCGACAGGGCGCCGACACGCTCGCCGTAGAGGCTGAGGCTCTTGGAAAAGGAGGTCGACACGAAGAAGTCGTCGCCCGAAGCCACGAACTTCCGAACGGCGAGGCCGTCTTCCTCGATCCCTTGCCCGAAGCCCTGGTAGGCCATGTCGAGGAAGGCGACCAGCTTGCGCGCCTTGACGGTGGCGACCACCTGGTCCCACTGCGCGGAGCTCAGGTCGTACCCGGTCGGGTTGTGGCAGCAGGCATGCAGCACCACGATCGTGCCGGCCGGGGCGGTGCCCAGTGCCGTCAGCATGCCGTCGAAGTTGATGCCGCGCCTGGCGGCGTCGTAATAGGGATAGCTCTCGACCTGGAAGCCGGCCTGCGTGAACAGCGCGCGGTGGTTCTCCCAGCTGGGATCGCTGATCAGGACCTTGGCGGCGGGGTTGAGCTTTTTCAGGAAATCCGCGCCTACGCGCAGCGCACCCGTGCCGCCCAGGCCTTGCACCGTGCAGACGCGGCCGCTCTTGACCGCCTCGCTTTCGGCCCCAAATACCAGGCTCTTGACGGCCGCGTCATAGGCCGCGATGCCGTCGATGGGCAGGTAGCCGCGGGCCGAGTGGGCCGCCATCATCTTTTCCTCGGCCTGCTGCACGCACTGCAGCAGCGGCAGCTTGCCGTTGTCGTCGTAATACACGCCGACGCCCAGGTTGACCTTCTTCGGATTCGTGTCGGCGTTGAAGTGCTCGGTGAGGCCCAGGATGGGATCGCGGGGCGCCATTTCGACGGCGTGAAACAGGGACATGGGGTTCCTTGGGGAGAGGCGGTGCAAAGGCCGCCGGCCTGTTGTACGCTGGCCGGCTTGGCCGCAATTTTAACGGTTCGACTAGGGATTACCCGGCATGAGTGCAATACCCGAGGCCACAGAGGCCCAGCAGGAACAGAAAAAAGGCGAGTTCATCAGTTTTCCTGATTCGCCTTTCGAGCTGTTCATGCCTTATCCGCCGGCGGGCGACCAGCCGCAGGCCATCGACAAACTGGTCGAAGGCGTGCAGGACGGCGAGGTCTACCAGACCCTGCTGGGCGTGACCGGCTCCGGCAAGACCTTCACCATGGCGAACGTGATCGCGCGCCTGGGCCGGCCCGCCATCGTCTTCGCGCCGAACAAGACGCTGGCGGCGCAGCTGTATTCGGAGTTCCGCGAGTTCTTCCCGAAGAACGCGGTGGAGTACTTCGTCAGCTACTACGACTACTACCAGCCGGAAGCGTACGTCCCGCAGCGCGACCTGTTCATCGAGAAGGACAGCTCGATCAACGAGCACATCGAACAGATGCGGCTGTCCGCCACCAAGAGCGTGCTGGAACGGCGCGACACCATCATCGTGGCGACGGTGAGCGCGATCTACGGCATCGGCGCCCCCGAGGACTACACGCAGATGCGCTTCATCACGCGGGTCGGCGACAAGATCGGCCAGCGCGACGTGATCGGCCAGTTGATCCGCATGCAGTACAACCGCAACGAGCAGGACTTCTCGCGCGGGACCTTCCGGGTGCGCGGCGACACGATCGACATCTTCCCGGCGGAGCACAGCGAGCTGGCGGTCCGGATCGAGCTGTTCGACGACGAGATCGAGGGGCTGCAACTGTTCGACCCGCTGACCGGGCGCATTCGCCAGAAGGTGCCGCGCTTCACGATCTATCCCTCCAGCCACTACGTGACCCCGCGCGAGAAGGTGGTCGGCGCGGTGGAATCGATCAAGCTGGAGCTCGCGGGCCGGCTGAAGGAGTTCGTCTCCCAGGGCAAGCTGGTGGAGGCGCAGCGGCTGGAGCAGCGCACGCGCTTCGACCTGGAGATGCTGGCCGAGCTGGGCCACTGCAAGGGCATCGAGAACTACACCCGTCACCTGTCGGGCGCGCCGCCCGGGGCGCCGCCGTCCACGCTGACGGACTACCTGCCCAAGGAC
>JAQGMY010000283.1 GCA_028292105.1 Ramlibacter sp. | reverse complement strand
CGCCGGGCGTCCTGTTCGCCCAGGCCGCCACCGATCGGCGCTTCGTCTTCATCCTCCAGCGCGGTGCCGCCGATGGGCTGAACACGGTCGTACCTTATGCCGACCCGGCGTACGCCACCTTGCGCGGCGCGCTTGCGATCGATCCCGCTGGGGCGCAAAAACTGGACGGCACTTTCGCCCTGCACCCCTCGCTGGCGGAGCTCGGGCGGATGTACGCGGACGGCCAGGCGGCCTTCGTGCATGCCGTGGCCTCGCCCTACCGCGACCGGTCGCACTTCGATGGCCAGAACGTCCTGGAAAGCGGCGGCACGGCGCCTTACCAGCTCAAGGACGGCTGGATGAACCGGCTGGTCGGCCTGCTGCCCCGACCGGGCAAGGACGCCATCGCTTTCGCGCCGACCGTGCCGCTTGCGCTGCGGGGCGCGGCCGGCGTCACTTCGTACGCGCCATCGGCGATGCCGGCCGCCAGCGACGACCTGCTGCAGCGCGTGCAGCAGCTCTACGCCGACGATGCGCAGCTGCATGCCTTGTGGTCGGCGGCGATGGGTGCGCGCGGCCTGGCAGGCGCGCAGGGCGAGGGCGGCAACGGGCAGGCACCGGCGGCGGTCGGCCGCATGGCCGCCAGCTTCCTGTCGCAGGCCCAGGGGCCGCGCATCGCCATGATCGAAACCGGCGGCTGGGACACCCACAGCGCGCAGAACGCGCGCCTTGCGGCGCAGTTGCGCGGCCTCGATGCGATGCTCGCCGCCTTGCGCCACGGCATGGGCGCTGCATGGGAGCAGACGGTGGTGCTGGTGGCCACCGAGTTCGGCCGCACTGCCGCGGCCAACGGCACGGGCGGCACCGACCACGGGACGGGTTCAGCGGCGCTGCTGGCGGGCGGGGCGGTGCAGGGCGGCCGCGTGCTGGCCGACTGGCCGGGGCTGGCCACGTCTTCGCTGCACGAGGGACGCGACCTGCGGCCGACGCTGGGGCTCGACGCGCTGATCACCGCCACGGCGGCCGAGTGCTTCGGGCTCGATCGCGATCGGGTCGGCCGCACGCTGTTCCCGCAGATGCCGGCCGGCAAGGCCTTGCCCCGGCTGCTGCGCACCTGAGAGTCATTCCGGCGCCCGTGCCGGAGTGCTAACCTTCGCTCCCCGCCGCCCCGCGGCCGCAAGTGGAGCAACAGCATGTCGATCTCGTACCGCGCCCTGTTCATCGCCGCCGGCCTGCTGGCCACCACCGTGCTGCCCGGGACCTCCAGCGCCGACGCGCCCATGGTGAAGACGCAGGCGCCCGGCTTCTACCGGGTGATGGTGGGCGATTTCGAGGTGACGGCCGTGTCCGACGGCACCACCCGGCTGCCGGTGGTGGAGTTGCTGCGCGGCGAAGCGGCCCAGACCCGGCAGGCGCTGCGCCGCAGCTACCTGCCCGACCAGGTCGAGACTTCCGTCAACGCCTACCTGGTGAACACGGGTTCGCGGCTGGTGCTGATCGACACCGGAGCCGCCGGCCTGTTCGGCCCCACGCTGGGCAAGCTGCTGGCCAACATCCGCGCCGCCGGCTACCGGGCGGAGCAGGTCGACGAGATCTACATCACCCACATGCACCCGGACCACGTCGGCGGGCTGATGGCCGGCAGCGCCCGTGCCTTCCCGAACGCCACCTTGCGCATGGACCAGCGCGACACCGACTTCTGGCTGAGTGAAGCCAACATGAACGCCGCGCCGCCGGCCTCGCGTGGCTTCTTCCAGGGCGCGATGGCCTCGGTGAACCCGTACGTGCAAGCCGGCAAGCTGCGCCCGTTCGAAGGCAGCACCGAGCTGCTGCCCGGCATCCGCTCGATGTCCGCGTACGGGCACACGCCGGGCCACACCATGTACGTGGTCGAGAGCAAGGGCGACAAGCTGGTGCTCTGGGGCGACCTGATGCACGTGGCCGCGGTGCAGTTCGCCAATCCCGCGGTCACGATCCAGTTCGACACCGACAGCACCCTGGCGGCCGCGGCCCGCGCGCAAGCGTATGCGGATGCCGCCCGCAACGGCTACATGGTCGCCGGCGCGCACCTGGCGTTTCCCGGCATCGGCCGGCTGCAGGCCGAAGGCCCCGGCTACCGCTTCGTACCCTTGAACTATTCCGCACTGCCCTGAAGGGTGGCCCGTCTCTCTGCCGCCCAGGCACCTAGCGCGCCGGCGCGTCCAGCAGCTTCAGGATGCGTTGCCAGTGGCGCGCCTCCACCGGCGTGATCGACAGTCGGTTGCCCTTGCGCAGCACGACCATGTCTTCCAGCGCCGGGTCGGCGCGCAGCTCGGCCAGCGTGAGGTTGCGCGTCTTGCGCAGCACCTGCACGTCCAGCAGCAGCCAGCGCGGCGCCTGCGGTTTCGATGCGGGATCGAAGTAGGGCGACTTGGGGTCGAACTGGGTCGGGTCGGGATAGGTCGCGGAAGCCACCCGGGCGATGCCGACGATGCCCGGTTCGGCGCAGCTGGAGTGGTAGAACAGCACGCCGTCGTCGACGCGCATGGCATCCCGCATGAAGTTGCGGGCCTGGTAGCTGCGCACGCCCGTCCATGCCACCGTCGAATTCGGCGCGGCGAGTGCGTCGTCGACCGACACCTCGGCCGGCTCGGACTTCATCAACCAGTAGTTCATGCCGAGGCGATTATGCTTCGCCCCTCGCTTTCGCCTCTTCCCGATGAATCCCGACCGCACCGTGGCGCCGCGCCACGGCTGGCTGATCGCCAACCTGATCGCCCAGCTCTCCTTCGGCCTGTTCGCCATGACGGTGTGCCTGCCGTCCATGCAGGACTGGCCCGCCACCTTCGGCGCCAGCCAGGCCGCGGTGCAACTCACCTTCAGCGGCTACGTGCTGGCCTACGGCGCACTGCAGCTGTTCTACGGCCCGTGGTCGGACCGGATCGGCCGCCGGCCCGTGGTGATGACGGGACTGGTCCTCAGCTTCATCGGCTGCGTCGTGGCCGCGCTCGCGCCGAATCTGGAGGTGCTGGTCGGGGCGCGGCTGCTGCAAGGCGCCGGCAGCGCGGCGTGCATGGTGGCCGGGCGCGCCATGGTGCAGGACTTCTTCACCGGCCCCGAACGCACCCGCGTGATGGCCTTCGTGGGCATGACCATGGGTGTCACGCCGCCGCTGGCCACCATCATCGGCGGACAACTGCACGTGCGTTTCGGCTGGCAGAGCATCTTCGTGCTGATGGCCGTCCTGGCGCTCGGGCAGCTGGCGTGGGCGTGGCGCGGGTTGCCGAGGCAGCGGATGCAAGCGGAGGGACCGGTCAAGGGCTGGCGCGACCTGGCCTCCGGGTACGGCCAACTGGCGCGCACCCCGACCTTCGTCGCCTACGTGCTGATGCTGGCGGCCACCACCTCCACCTTCTATACCTTCCTCGGCGGCGCGCCGATCGTGCTCAAGGGCTACGGGGTCACGCCGGAACGTGTCGGCTGGTACATCATGGCCATCCCCGGCGCCTACATCCTCGGCAACATGCTCACGGCCCGATTGATCCGCCGTCGCGGCGACCGGCCGCTGATGATCATCGGCCAGTGCACCACCATGAGCGGGCTGTTCCTCCTGCTGGCGGTGGGCCTGGCCGCGCCGCACACGCCGTTGATGCTGGCCTTGCCCTTGATCCTGCTGGGGATAGGTCACGGCCTGCTGGTTCCTGCCACGCTGACCGGGACCGTGGGCCTGGTGCCCGGGCTGGCCGGGGCGGCGTCCGCGGTGGCCGGGCTGATGCAGCAGATGACGGGCGCGCTCGGCGGCTTTCTCGTCGGACTGGTGCCGCATCACGGACCGGTGAACCTGGCCCTGATGATGATCCTGTTCGCGTCGCTCGGCGTGGTCGCGCAGGTCGTGCTGTTTCGCAAGCTGCTGCCGCGCAAGCCAGTCATGGATCCCGGGTCAAGCCCGGGATGACATGCTCGCATGCAGGGCGCTGCGGCCCCAGAAGCCGGCCGGGGCGCCGGGCCGCGTCTCCAGGCGTATGCCTTCGTTCCACTTGGCCATGCGTTCCGAGCGCGCGAAGGAACCCACTTTCAATTGACCCGCGTTCCAGCCGGTCGCCAGGTGCACGATCGCCACGTCCTCGGTTTCGCCCGAGCGCGCCGAGACGATGGTCCGGTACCCGAGCGTGTGCGCCGCCTCCAGCGCCGCCCGTGTTTCGGTCACCGTGCCGGCCTGGTTGGGCTTGATCAGCACGCAATTGCACGCACCCGCGGCGGCTGCCGCGCGCACCCGGTCGGCGCTGGTCACCAGGTAGTCGTCGCCGACGACCTGCACCCGATGGCCCACCGCCCTGGTGAATGCGACGAGGCCGGCCTCGTCGTCCTCGGCCAGCGGATCCTCGATCGACACGATCGGGTAGCGCTCGACCCAGCGCACCAGGCGCTCGCACAGGCCATCGGAATCGAGCTCGGTGTTCTCCAGCGCCAGCCGGTAGCGGCCGCCCCGGCCGAACTCTGACGATGCGATGTCGAGTGCGATCGCGACCTCGCTGCCCGGCGTGTAGCCGGCGCGCTCGATCGCGGCGACCAGCGTATCGAGCGCTTCCTCGTTGCGGCTGAAACTGGGCCACCAGCCGCCTTCGTCGGCCACCCCCGCCAGTGCGCCGCGCGACGCCATCAACTCGCCGGCCGCGCGGTACACCTCGGCGGTCATCTCCATGGCCTGGCCGAAGGAGGTGGCGCCGGTGGCGATCACCATGAAGTTCTGGACGTCGACGCGCCGCCCGGCATGGGCGCCGCCGCCGAAGATCTGCACCTGCGGCAGCGGCAGCTTCACCGGGCGACCATCGGCAAGGTAACGCCAGAGCGGCTGCCGTGCCTGCGCGGCCGCCGCGTGCAGCACGCCGAGCGAAGTGGCGATGAGCGCGTTGCCGCCCAGGCGCGACTTGTCGGAGGTGCCGTCCAGCGCGATCAGCATCGCGTCGATGCCGGCCTGGTCGGCGGCGTCGCGGCCGACCAGCGCCGGTGCGATCTCCCGCACGATGCCGCTCACCGCCTGCTGCACGTCCAGGCCCATGAACCGCTGGCCGCCGTCGCGCAGTTCCACGGCTTCGCGCGAGCCGCGCGAGGCGCCCGCGGGTGCGATGCCGATGCCGCTGGTGCCGTCGGCGTTGAGGACCTCCACTTCGACGGTCGGCCGGCCGCGCGAATCCCAGATGCGGCGCGCGAGGATCTTCTGGATGGTCATGCCTTGAATTCCCGGGTCCAGTGGACCGCGATGTCTTCGATCGAGCAGGGCGCTTGCTGCAGCAGGGCGATGGCAACCCGGCGCACCGCCCGCCGCTGCGGCTCGCCCAGGTATTCGACGGGTGACTTGCCGTCGATGCGCGCCAGCGTCAAGGCCGGCAGCAAGGTCGCCACGCGGGACTCGAGCCCCGCCCGCGGCTCCCACTCGACTTCTTGCAGATAAGCAGCCGCGAACACCCGGTAGCTCGCAAGCAGGTCGATCAGGTGCGCCGGCAGGTGCGCCGCTTTGAGCAGCAGGTGGTTCAGGCAGAACGCGACGTCGAAGGCGGGATCGCCGAACCAGGCGCATTCGGCGTCGAGCAACACCGGTCCTTCAGGACCCACCAGCACGTTCTTCGGGCTGACGTCGCCATGCACCAGCACGCGCTGCGTCCTGGCCGTGCGATCCACCAGCGCCAGCAGCCGGTCCGACAATGCCGGATGCTCGCGCGCGGTTTCGACGAGGTAAGGCTCCAGCCGCAGCGCATGGAAGTTCGCATCGGTGGCGAAGCGCCCGGCCAGCGCGCCTTCGTCCGCCGTCTGCGCATGGATGCGCCCCAGCACTGCGCCCAGCGCGCGCGCCACCTCGGTGTCGACGCGGCCGGCCAGCAGCTGCGCTTTCCAGTTGCGGTACTCCGGCCCGAGAAAGGGCATCACGAAGCTCTTGCTCGCCTCGTCCTGCCCGAGCACCTGCGGCACGCGGCCGGGAACGATGCCCTGCACGACCTGCAGGTAGGCGATTTCCGAGAACACGCGCTCCACCGGGACCAGCCACTCCTTGGCGACCTTCAGCCGCGGCAGCGCCTGTTTCACGCAGTAGCTGCCGGAGCGCAGGTCCACCCGGTAGATGCCCGAAGACACGCCGCCCGCGAGCGGCTGCGCGCGCACCTGCTCGTCCGCGCTTGCGAGTTGCAGATCGAGGAAGATGCGCCGCACCGCCGCCGGGTCGTCGCAGAGGTCCACATACGCCATTGCGTGCGATTATCTGTTCCTTCCTAGAATGCGCTCCATGTCCCCCACCCCCACTCCCCTGAAGGTCGCCGTCATGGGCGCCGGCGCGGTCGGCTGCTACTTCGGCGGCATGCTCGCGCGCGCCGGCCACGCCGTCACCCTGATCGCCCGGCCCCAGCACGTGGAGGCGATCCGCGCCGGCGGCCTGCGCATGGAAACCAGGATGTTCGACGAGCACGTGCGCGTGGCCGCCAGCAGCGACGCCAAGGACATCGAGGGCAGCGACGTGGTCCTGTTCTGCGTCAAGTCGCAGGACACCGAGGCGGCCGGCCGCCAGGTCGAGCCGTTCCTGCGGCCCGACACGCTGGTGCTGTGCCTGCAGAACGGAGTGGACAACCCCGAGCGCTTGCGTGCCGTGTTGCCGAACCACCAGGTCGCCGCCGCCGTCGTCTACGTCGGCACGGAGATGGCGGGACCCGGGCACGTCAAGCACCATGGCCGCGGCGAACTGGTGATCGACCCGTCCCCCGCCAGCGAACGGCTCGCCCAGGCATTGATCGCCGCTTCGGTGCCGACCGACATCTCCAGCAACGTGCAGGGCGCCCTGTGGATGAAGCTGATCCTCAACTGCGCGTACAACGCGGTGTCGGCGATCGCACAGTTGCCTTACGGTGAAACCGCCAAGGGCGTCGGCATCCCCGAGGTGATGCGCGACGTCGTCGACGAATGCCTGGCCGTCGCCAAGGCGGAAGGCGTGCAGGTGCAGGGCGACATAGCCGCTGCCTTGCGCATGATCGTCGAGAGCATGCCCGGCCAGTACTCGTCGACCGCCCAGGACCTGGCGCGCAGGAAGCCCAGCGAGATCGACTACCTGAACGGCTTCGTCACGCGCCGCGGCGATGCGCTGGGCATCCCGACCCCGGCCAACCGCGTCCTGTGGGCGCTGACGCGCCTGATCGAGAGCAAGCGCTGATCCGCCTGGCTCCTCGGCTTCGTGGCTCCCGTGGGGCCGGGTGAGCGGCAAAGCCCGAAACCCCGCGCTGCGCGCTGCCAACCCCCTCGCTCACGGCGTCCCGCCACCCGCTGCACGGCACAGGCCTTGCATGCCGCCTCACACGACAGGAACACCCCATGCACGAAATCCGCACCGAGATCGAGATCGAGGCCAGCCCCGCGCGGGTCTGGGACGTGCTGCTGAACTTCGCATCGCACCCGCAGTGGAACCCTTTCATGCGTTCGATCTCGGGCAAGGCGGTGCCCGGTGAGCGGCTGGTGGTGGACATCCATCCGCCCGGCGGCAGGTCGATGACCTTCAAGCCGACGGTGCTCGTGGCCGACCCGGGGCGCGAGCTGCGCTGGCTGGGCCGGCTGCTGATGCCAGGCGTGTTCGACGGCGAGCACTTCTTCCAGATGGAAGGCCTGGGGCTCGCCCGGACCCGGCTGGTGCACGGCGAGAAGTTTTCCGGCTTGCTGGTGCCGATGGTCAAGTCGGCCCTGAACGGCGGCACCCGTGCCGGCTTCATCGCCATGAACAAGGCCCTGAAGGAGCGCGCCGAGAAGGAGGCGTAGCCGCGGCGCTGCCCTTCAGGAC
The DNA here is from genome assembly GCA_028292105.1 of Ramlibacter sp. Classification (GTDB taxonomy): domain Bacteria; phylum Pseudomonadota; class Gammaproteobacteria; order Burkholderiales; family Burkholderiaceae_C; genus Ramlibacter. Next base: position 4,974 of record JAQGMY010000283.1, on the reverse strand, counting down.
TGCTTCGGCTGCGGGCTCGCCGTCTTCCCCAGCGCGTCTTCGGCCGGCCGCAGCACGTTCAGCAGGTCGGAGGTGGTGCGCAGCACCAGCTGCGCGCCCGCTTCGACCAGCTCGCCCTCGGTTCCGAAGCCGCACAGCACGGCGACGGTCTGCGCGCCCGCCGCCACGCCGGTGCGCACGTCGATCGTCGTGTCGCCGATCATCAGGCAGGCCGAAGGCTCGACCCCCATCGCCTTGGCGGCATGGAACAGCGGCTCCGGGTGCGGCTTCATGCGCCGGGTGGTCTGGGCGCCGACGACCGCCGTGAACAGCTGGCGCACGCCATAGTGTTCGAGGAAGCGCTCCACCCGCGGGGCGGTGCCGGTGGAGATGGTGCACATCGGGTAGTGCGCGGCGAGCTTCACCAGCATCTCCTGCACCCCGGCCACCATGTCGTGCGGCACCTCGTCGAGCGCCTCGATGTTGCGGGTGTTGGCCGGATCGGCGCCGCGCTGGCGGGCCTGCTTCAGCCGTTCGCGCAGGCGCGAGATCGGCACGTCGAGCCCGAGCTGGTCGAGCAGGGCATAGGCGCCATGCACCGGCGTTTCCAGCCCCATCACGATCTGCCGCGCCAGGCGCTCGCTGCGGCGGCCGCTGACCAGCGGCACCGTGTCGATCATGGCGGCGAGTTGCGCGACCAGGTGGTCGTCGGTGTCGGCGATGGTGCCGTCGACATCGAAGCACAGTGCGCGCACGCGCGAGAGGTCGAGTGCCTGGACCGGGACGCGCGGCATCAGTTGCTGGCCATGCGATGCAGCTGCACCGGCGTGCCGCGGGTCGCCTGCACCGCCCGCGCGCGCAGCTGGCCACAACCGCCGTCGACGTCCTGGCCGGCCGACTGCCGCAGCTTGGTCAGCACGCCGCGCCGGTGCAGCGACCGGGCGATGGCCGCGGCGCGCTCCCAGGACGGCCGCCGGAAGTCCAGCCCTTCGACGGCGTTGAAGGGAATCATGTTCAGCACGCCGTACTTGCCCGCGAGCAGTCGCACGATGCCGTCGAGTTCTTCCTCGGTGTCGTTGATGCCTTCCAGCAGCGTCCACTGGTACTGGACGGGGTAGCCGGTCTGGCGCGCATAGGTCTCGCCGAGGTCCACCAGTTCGTCCGGCGACAGCCTCGGCGCGCGCGGCAGCAGGCGTGCCCGCAGGTCGGCGCGGGTCGTATGCAGCGACAGGGCCAGCGCGGGCTTCACCCGGCCTTGCGGCAAACGCTCGAACACGCGCGGATCGCCCACCGTGGAGAACACCAGGTTCTTGTGCCCGATGTTGCCGGCCGTGCCGAGCAGCTCGATCGCCTCGACGACGTTGTCGAGGTTGTGCGCCGGCTCCCCCATGCCCATGAAGACGACCTTCTTCACCAGCCGGCGGCCGCGTGCCAGGGCCACCTGGGCGACCATCTCGGCGCTGCCTAACTGGCGGACCAGGCCGTCGCGTCCGGTCATGCAGAACACGCAGCCGACGGCGCACCCGACCTGCGAGGAGATGCACAGCCCGTCGCGCGGCAGCAGCACGCTTTCGACGGTCTGGCCATCGGCGAGTTCGACCAGCAGGCGTTCGGAGCCGTCGGCGCCGGGGTGCGCCGATTGCAGGCGGGCCAGCGCAGCGAGGTCCGCCTCCACCCCGGGCAAGGCGGCGAGCAGTGCAGCGGGGAGAAAGTCGTGGATGTCGCGCCGGCCGCTTTGTTGCGGCAGCGCCTGCGACCACAGGCGCAGCACGCGCTGTTCGTGCGTGGGGCCGGCGCCGGCGCCGCGCAGGCGTTGCCTCAGCTCTGCGATTCGCATCGTGTCCAGGTCGCGGTGGCTAGGCCGCGAGGCCGACGAAGACGTTCTGCACGTCGTCGTGGGCATCGATGGCCGCCAGGAAGCTTTCGACCTCCTGCAGTTCCCCCGGCGCCAGGCTGGCCGCGCTGACCGGGTTCTTGGGCCGGTAGCCCAGCTTGGCGGACAGCACCGTGAAACCCTGCGCCGGCAGCGCCCGGCTGACGAGGTCGAGGTCGCCGGCGTCGGTCAGGAAGAGCGTGACGCCTTCTTCGGCCGGCTCGAAGTCCTGCGCACCGGATTCGATGGCCGCGACTTCAGGATCCGGCGTGGCGCCGGCCACCGCAGGTTCGGCTTCGATCATCCCGACGTGGTCGAAGTCCCAGGCCACGGCGCCCGATGCGCCCAGTTGGCCATTGCGAAACAGGACCCGCATTTCGGGAGCGGTGCGCTTGACGTTGTCGGTGAGGCATTCCACCATCACCGGCACCTGGTGCGGCGCAAAGCCTTCGTAGACCACGTGCTCGAAGTGCACCGTCTCACCCGTCAGGCCGGCGCCCTTCTTGATGGCGCGGTCGAGTGTTTCCTTGGGCATCGACGCCTTGCGCGCCTGCTCGACCACCAGTCGAAGCCTCGAATTGGAAGCCGGGTCGGGGCCGCTGCGCGCCGCCACCATGATTTCCTTGGCCAGCTTGCCGAACAGCTTGCCCCTGGCATCGGCCGCCTGTGCCTTGCCCTTCGCCTTCCATTGCGCGCCCATTTTTCCTGCTCCGGGTTCAAATAGCCGCCCGATCGGGCAGCAGGACGCATCGTACAACTGCCGGGACGAGGGAATTCCAGGCTCGCCGCATGCCAGCCGTTGTCGATGGGGCCCTGTCCGTGTAGGCCGAAGCCACCAGTTTGCCTCGGCCGTACGTCACCGTACAGTCGCGCAGACGCCGCGGCCCCAGGCTCTGCCCGTGTACTGCGCTCCACGCAAATTCCTGCCGCCGGCAGCAGTGCCCCAGCCAGGATATCCCATGAAATACGCAGCAGCCATCTCCATCGCCATCGTCGCCGTCACCCTGGCCGCGTGCCAGCGCGAAGTGGTCGTCACGCCCGCCGCCGCTCCGGCCGCCCCCGCCGTGGTCGCCGTCCCCGGACCCGCGGGCCCCGCGGGCGCGACGGGCTCGACGGGCTCCACCGGCTCCACCGGCGCGACTGGCGAAGTGGGCGCCATGGGCAACACCGGAAACACGGGCAGCACCGGCAGCACCGGCAGCACGGGTTCCACCGGCTACACCGGCAGCACCGGCGCGACCGGTGCGACCGGCGCCACGGGTGACACCGGCGCCACGGGCCAGCGTGGCAAGACCGGCGACACCATCGTCGTGGTGCCCGCTCCCGCGCCGGCACGCTGATCGTTCGTGCGGGCGTTCGCGCCCGCACCTTTCACGCGAGGTCGCCCGGCTCGACCTCCGGCACGGCCAGTTCCTTGCCGACCATGGCCCGCGCATACAGGTAATTGTTGCGGGCTCGTTCGCTCAGTTCATCGAGCGCAACCCGGCCCGCCTTGTCACAAGGGAAGGCGAAGCCGCGGCCGCTGTCGAACAACGAGCGGAAGCACAGGCGGAACGCCAGGACTCCAGGTTGTCTTGCTTCGTTCATGCCAGCCTCCGTCGATGAACCGGCGCAGCAGACTGCCTGCCCCGTGATCATGTAACGCGCTGGATGCCTGGCGCGAGGACCCCGCCGCGCAAATGCGCGGTGAAGACCGTGTCCGTCAGCGCTTGGGCGCCATGATCCCCATCATCAGGTCCGTATTCAGCTTGGCCATCTGCTGCATCAGGCCCCACTGCTTGGTCATGATTTCGGTGAACTGCGGGCTGGTCGGATTGGCCTGGCCCGACATTGCCAGCTGCGCGGTCGACTGCGCGATGGCCTGCTGTTCGGCGAGGATCTTCTTCACCGCCTGGTTGTATTCGTCCAAGGTCATGTTTCTCTCCTGAATGGGGTGCATCGGCCGACGCATCCTACTCTCCGGTGCGGCCGGCGGGTAGCGGCCGGGCTAGTCACTCCGGACGCGGCGGAAGTCGATGCCGCCTTCCCGCCCCGGCACCATCAGCGTGCTGGTCATCTCCGGCGCTTGCGCCAGCAGCTTGCCCTTGCGCCAGACCTTCAGTCTATGGGCGCGCAGCCGGATCGCCTCCACGGGGTCGGCCGCCTGCAGCAGCACGAAGCTGGCGTCGCAGCCCGGCGCGATGCCGTAGTTCTCCAGGTGCATCACCTTCGCGGCGTTCACGGTGATCGCATCGAAGCAGGCGCGGATGCCTTGCTGGCTGGTCATCTGCGCCACGTGCAGGCCCATGTGCGCCACCTCCAGCATGTCGCCCGAGCCCATGCCGTACCAGGGGTCCATCACGCAGTCGTGGCCGAATGCCACGTTGACGCCGGCGGCCAGGAGTTCGGGCACGCGAGTCATGCCGCGGCGCTTGGGGTAGGTGTCGTGGCGGCCCTGGATGGTGATGTTGATCAGCGGGTTTGCCACCACGCTCACGCCGCTCTCGGCGATCAGCGGCAGCAGCTTGCTGACGTAGTAGTTGTCCATGCTGTGCATCGACGTGCAGTGGCTGCCGTTGACGCGGCCCTGCAGGCCCAGGCGCTGCGCCTCGAAGGCCAGCGTCTCGATGTGGCGCGACAGCGGGTCGTCGGTCTCGTCGCAGTGCATGTCGACCAGCTTGCCGCGGTCGGCCGCGATCTCGCACAGCAGCTTCACGCTGGCCGCGCCATCGGCCATGGTGCGCTCGTAGTGCGGGATGCCGCCGACGATGTCCACGCCCAGGTCCAGTGCCTTCTGGAGGCTGTCGACGCCGCCCCTGGTGCGCAGCACGCCGTCCTGCGGAAAGGCCACCAGCTGCAGGTCGATGTAGCCGGCCACGCGCTTCTTGACCTCCAGCATCGCCTCCACCGGCAGCAGGCTGGGGTCGCTGGTGTCCACGTGGCTGCGAATTGCCAGCAGGCCGCGCGCCACCGCCCAGTCGCAGTAGGCCAGCGCGCGCGAGATCATGTCCTCGGCCTTGAGCAGCGGCTTGAGCTCGCCCCAGAGGGCGATGCCTTCGAGCAGCGTGCCGCTCTCGTTCACGCGCGGCAGACCGTAGCTGAGCGTCGCGTCCATGTGGAAGTGCGGATCGCAGAAGGGCGGC
>JAQGMY010000041.1 GCA_028292105.1 Ramlibacter sp. | reverse complement strand
GCCCCTGACGGAAATCTCGTGCTCGGAATCTCGGCGACCACCGTAGTTCACCCCGCCGGCCATGGCGTCGCGTCCCTCTGGGATGCCGTGGCCGAAGGCCGCAGCGGACTGCGCGCCAACGACCTGGCCTGGTGCGACCTGCCCTGCTGGATAGGCGCCGTGCCGGGTGCCGACGACGCTGCCCTCGCGGCGCACCTGCGCGAGTGGGATTGCCGCAACCACCGGCTGGCGTGGCTGGCATTGCAGGACGCCGCTTTCCGAAAGGCGGTCGACGCGGCCCGCACGCGCCACGGCGCGCACCGCATCGGCGTCATCCTGGGCACCAGCACCTCCGGCATCGGCAGCACCGAAGCCGCCTACGCCCAGCGCCACGCCAGCGGCCACTGGCCGGCCGGATTCGACTACCGGCGCACCCACGCAGTGGACGCCCTCAGCCGCGTGACCGCCGAGACGCTGGGGCTGCAGGGGCCGATGGCGACGGTGTCCACCGCCTGCTCGTCGAGCGCCAAGGTGTTCCTGCTCGCGCAACGCTGGATGGCGGCGGGCGTGATCGATGCCGCGGTGGTCGGCGGCGCCGACAGCCTGTGCCTGTCGACCCTGTACGGCTTCAACGCGCTGCAGCTCCTGTCGCCCGAGATCTGCCGGCCCTTCGATGCCGCCCGCAAGGGCATCTCGATCGGCGAAGCGGCCGGCTTCATGCTGGTCGAAGCGACACCGGCAGCCGTCGAGCTCAGCGGCGGCGGCGAGTCCAGCGACGCCTGGCACATGTCGACGCCGCATCCGGAGGGCCAGGGCGCGCAGATCGCCATGCGCGCGGCGCTGGAGCAAGCGGGCCTGCGGCCGGCCGACGTCGGCTGGGTCAACGCGCATGGAACGGCCACGCCGGCCAATGACCGCTCCGAAGCGGCCGCACTGGCCGCGGTATTCGGGCCGGGCGCAGTGCCGGTGTCGTCCACCAAGGGCATCACCGGGCATGCGCTGGCCGCCGCCGGCATCGTCGAGGCGATCATCACGGCCGCCGCGGTCGAGCGCAAGACGCTGCCGCCGTCCGCCAACGTGCGGACGCCGGACACCGCGCTGGCCGTCGACCTGGTGCGGCAATCACGGCCGGCCGAACTGCGGCACGCCATGAGCAACAACTTCGGCTTCGGCGGCAGCAACTGTGCGCTGGTCTTCAGCGCCGGGAGATGAAGTGAAGCCGCTGTCCTTCCAACTGCACGCCGCCGGCGTGCTGGCGCCCGGGCTGGGCTCGCTGGCCGACCTGCGCTCCGTCTGCCGTGGCGCGCCGCTGGGCGACGCGCCGCTCGCCCTGCCGCCGCCGCCGCAGTTGCCGGCCGCCGAACGCCGTCGCGCCAGCCAGGCGGTGCGACTGACGCTCGCCTGCGTGGCCCAGACCCTGGAGAGCTCGCCCTTCGATGCCGCGCAGCTGCGCTCGGTGTTCGCCACCGATGAAGGCACCGGCGAGGTCTGCCAGCAGATGCTGGAGGCGCTGGTGACCACGCGCCAGCTCTCGCCCATGGTGTTCACCAACTCGGTCCACAACGCGCCCTCCGGCTACTTCGCGATCGGCTGGCGCAACCAGCAAGCGGCCACCGTCGTCAGCCTGGGGCTGGAGAGCTTTGCCTGCGGCCTGCTGTGCGCAGTGACCGATGCGCTTTCCAGCGGCAAGCCGGTGCTGCTCGCGGTCTGCGACCCTGCGATGACCGCGCCGCTGGACGAACTGCTGCCGGTCGTGCAAGGCACGGCCGCGGCCTTCGTGATCACGGCGGGCCCCCACGACACGCCCCTTCCGGCGCTGGGGCGCTTTCGCATGGCACTGCATGCGCCCGCCGCTGCCACACCCGCGCCGTTCCCCGCATGGCTGCCGCCGGCCTGGCACAGCAACAGCAGCGCACGGGCGCTGACCGCGCTCGCGCTGCTCGATCGAGCGCCCGGCACGGTGGCGAACTTCTCCCTCGGCGGCCAGTCGTTGAGCCTGTGGCGCGACGAGGCCGGCGCATGAAGATCGACCGGGCCGGCATCGAAAGGCTGGTGCCGCACGCAGGCGCCATGTGCCTGCTCGATGCGGTGACCGAATGGAGCGCGGACTCCATCGCCTGCACCAGCGGCTGGCCCGGGGCCGATCATCCGCTGGCGCGCAACCAGCGCGTGCCCGCGATCGTCGCGACCGAATACGCGGCCCAGGCCACCGCGGTGCACGGGGCGCTGCTGGAAGATTCCGGCCGGGCGCGGGCCGGCATGCTGGCCACGTTGATGGACGTGCAGCTCGCGGCCGCCTCGATGCCCGCGCAAGGCGATGCGCTGTCGATCCGCGCCCACTTGCTCAGTCGCTCGCCGGCCGGCTGCATGTACAGCTTCGAGGTCGCCGCCGCCGGTGCGCCCATCGCGTCCGGCCGGCTGATGGTGGCGCTGACGGAGATCGCCCGATGAGCGATGCGAAGCAGCGGCGCGCGCTCGTCACCGGTGGCAGCGGCGAAATCGGCGCGGCGATCTGCCGCGCCCTGTCCGCACAAGGCTTGCACGTGATCGTGCATGCCCATCGCAACATCGTGGCTGCCCAGGCGCTGGTGCGCGAGTTGCAGGCCAGCGGCGCCGGCGCCGAAGCGACCGCGTTCGACCTGGCGGACAGTGCCGGCGTCCAAGCTGCACTGCAACCGCTGCTGGCAGCCGGCGCCATCGACGTGCTGGTGAACAATGCCGGCTTCCACAAGGATGCGCTGCTCGCCGCGATGCCGGAGGCCGACTGGACCGGCGTGGTCGATGCGAACCTGAATGGCTTTTTCCGCGTGACGCAACCTCTGGTCATGCCGATGGTGCGCCAGCGCTGGGGCCGCATCGTCAACATCGGCTCGGTGGCCGGACAGGCCGGCAACCGCGGCCAGGCCAACTACGCGGCGGCCAAGGCCGGCCTGCATGCCGCCGCGAAATCACTGGCACAGGAAGTGGCGAACCGCGGTGTCACCGTCAACACGGTGTCGCCGGGCGTGATCGCCACCGGCATGGCGCAAGCGGCGTTCCCCGCAGAGCGCATCAAGGCATTGGTGCCGGCGGGGCGGGCCGGCCGGCCGCAGGAAGTGGCGGCACTGGTGGCCTTCCTGGCCTCGGAAGCCGCGAGCTACATCACCGGTCAGGAGATCGGCGTCAACGGAGGGCTCTACTGAACATGGACACCGCAATCCCAGGAGACCAGGCAGCGGCCTGGCAAGGCGTGTGGATCGCCATCCCGGCCTACCAGGAAGCCGCGACCATCCGCGCGCTCGCGCAGGACGCGCTGGCGCAATCGCCCAACGTCATCGTGGTGGACGACGGCTCCACCGACGGCACCGCGGCACAGCTGCAGGGCCTGCCGGTCACGCTGCTGGTGCACGCGCACAACCGCGGCAAGGAAGCCAGCCTGCGCACCGCGTTCGCGCATGCGCTGGCCCAGGACGCCGCCTGCGTCATCGCGATGGATGGGGACGGCCAGCACGACCCGGCCGATGCGCCGCCGTTGCTCGCCGCCTGGCGGCGCCACCCGGAGCGGATCGTCATCGGCTCGCGCCTGCACGACCGCTCGCAGTTCCCGGTGGCGCGCTGGCGTGCCAACCGCTTCGCCTGCTTCTGGATCTCCTGGGCCGCCGGCCACCCCATCGCCGACTCGCAATCGGGCTTTCGCGCCTATCCGGCGGAGGTGATGCGGCTGGCCCTGGGCCCGAAGGTGCGCGGCAGCCGCTTCACCTTCGAAAGCGAAGTGCTGATCGAGGCGGCACGGCACGGCCATCCCACCCTGGCGATGGCGATCGCGGGACGCTACCCGGCCAACGCCCGTCCCAGCCACTTCCGCCCGGTCTGGGACATCGCCCAGATCGTGCTGATGGTGGGCGGCCGCCTGCTGCGCAGTGGCATGGCGCCGGCGGGCTTGTGGCGCAGCCTGCAGCCGGCCACCGTGCTGCCCGGGCGCAAGGCGGCGGGCATGCCCAGTGCCGCCACGTCGCCCGCCGTGCTGCAAGCCCGGGATACCTCCTTGCAATGAGCGAAGCTTCCCTGGCGGTGTCGGCCACCGGGCTGGTGTACCGGTACCCCGGGCAGGAGACCCCGGCCCTGCGCGGCATGGACCTGCGCCTGCAGCGCGGACAGGCCGTCGGCCTGCTCGGGCCCAACGGCTCCGGCAAGTCGACCCTCATCAGCCTGCTGGCCGGACTGCGGCAGCCGCAGCAGGGCCGCATCGAGGTCGCGGCCAGCGACCGTCGCCGCGTCGCCTGGGTGCCGCAGGAAACCGCCTTCTACCCCGACCTGACCTGCCGCGAGAACCTGGCCTTCTTCGCTGCGATGCTGGCGACGCCGCGGGCGCAGGCGGCGCGCCGCATCGACGAGGCCATCGCCACCTGCATGCTGGCGGAGTTCGCCGACCGGCGGGCCCGCCACTGCTCGGGCGGCGTGCGGCGCCGGCTGAACCTGGCGATCGCGCTGCTGCAGCAGCCCGAGGTGCTGCTGCTCGACGAACCCACGGCCGGCGTCGATCCGCAGTCGCGCGCCTTCCTGCTCGAGCGCGTGCGCGAGCTGGTGGCCGCGGGCACCGCGGTGCTGTACGCCACCCACTACATGGAAGAAGTGAGCGCCGTCTGTTCCGACATCGTGGTGCTGGATCACGGCCAGGTGCTGGCGGTGGGTGACCTCGCCACGCTGCTGCGCGGCGACGAAGGCACGCCGGCGCACGCCAGCCTGGAAGCGCTCTTCATGCACCACACCCAGCGATCGCTGCGCGACTGAGAAACCGAGCACCCGCCTTGTCCCGATCCTTCGCCCTTGCCGCGCAGATCCTGGCCGTCGCCCTCAAGGAGTGGCGGCTGCTCTCGCGCAACCTGCACGGCCTCTCGGCCCTGTTCCTGATGCCGGCCATCTTCGTGCTGGTGATGTCGTTCACGCTGAAGAACACGCTGACCGCCAAGGTCGACCTGCCGCTGGCCGGCTGGGTGCAGGAAGACACGACCCCGTTCGCCGCGCAGTGGGCCCGCGAATGGCAGGCGCGTCATCCGGGCCCGCGCTTCGCCAGTCGCGCGGCCTTGCAGCAGGCGCTGGCATCGCGCCAGGTCGAAGCCGGCGTGGTGGTGCGCGCGCCGCTGCTCGACCCCGTCAGCAATCGACCGGACCCCGGCCGGCTGGAGATGTGGCTCGGCCACCATGTGCAGCCGGCCGCCGCCGCGCGGCTGCGCGCCGAACTGAGTTTTTCGCTGCTGCAGGCGCAGATGAAGCGCGCCGCGGCGGAGGCCGGACCGTTCGCCGGCGTGCTGCTCGATAGCGCCTCCGGCGGTGACCTGCTGGCCGCCGACAGCGGGGTGGCGGTGCGCTACCTGTACGAGATCGAATCGGGGCGGCGCATGACGGCGGTGCAGCAGAGCGTGCCGGCCTGGTTGATCTTCGGCATGTTCTTCGTCGTCATCCCGATCGCCGGTGTGCTGATCCAGGAGCGCAATGAAGGCACGCTGGCGCGCCTGGCCACGCAGCAGGTGTCGTCGGCCGCGATCCTGGGGGGCAAGCTGCTCGCCTTCGTCGTCCTGAACTGGATCCAGCTCGCCTTCATGCTGATGGTGGGGTGCTGGGTGGTGCCCTTGCTCGGAGGCGATGCCTTGAGCCTGGCGATCCACCCGGGCTGGTTCGCGCTGATGGTGCTGGCCACCAGCGTCGCCGCGGTCGGACTGGCGCTGCTGATCGCCAGCTGGACGCGCAACTTCGAACATGCGGCCGCGGTGGGTGGCGGCATCAACGTGGTGCTGGGGGCGATCGCCGGCGTGATGGTGCCGCGCGTGCTGATGCCGCCCGGGATGCAGACCGTCTCGGCGTGGTCGCCGATGGGGTGGGCCCTGGACGGCATGCAGTCGGTGTTTCTCGGCACCCCGAGCGCCGCCGAGATCCTGCCGCGGGCCGGACTGCTGATTGCGTTTGCCCTGGTTTGCCTGGTGGGTAGCGGGTGCTTGTTGCGCAGGCCGCAGGGCTGAGGTAGCGCTGGCGGCGCAGCGGGACTACCATGTTCCTTCAGCCGCGCCCGGCGTGGCGGGCCACCCCGGCCCGTCACGCCGCATTGATGCGGCACAAGGAGTCAGGCATGACGCACATGAAGCATTGGCAGGACCCGGTGAACGCATTGCTGGGTGCCTGGCTGGTCGTTTCGCCCTGGGTCCTGGGGTTCCAGGACGTCACGGTGGCCACCACCAGCACCGTGACGATAGGCGTACTCCTGGTCGCCTTCAGCCTGGGCGCCATCTCGGCGCCGCAAGCCTGGGAAGAATGGGGCGAGGTCCGTCTCGGCGTGCTGCTGATGGTGACCCCGGCGCTGCTGGGCTTCTCGGCCATCCCGGCCGCCTTGCACAACGCCCTGTTCACCGGCTCGCTGGTGGTGGTGCTGTCGCTCTGGGTGCTGGGCACCGACAAGGATTACCGCGGCTGGTGGCAGCGGCTGGTGGGTTGAACCACCCCGCCACTCAGAACGTGACCGTGCCCCAGACCGTGGCGCACTTGTGATCCGCCTCGAAGGTCGGCAGCACCTGGATGCCGCCGCCTGACGCGACGTCCAGCCCCAGCACCTTGTCGCTCGCCGTGAAGGCCGGCCAGGCTGTCGGCACCGCATTGCCGGTGTTCGGGTTGCCGTTCCTGGCGAAGTTCGTCCAGTAGCTGGTCATCGCGCCCTGCAGCGCACGGCGCTCGTCGTTGCCCAGGTCGCGCAGGTTGAACAGGTACTGCAGCTCGTACGAGTGCGCCGCGCCCTGCGAGAAGCTCACGGTGGCCGCACCGGTCGCCACGTCGCGCCCCACGCTCGGGATCGCGCTGCGATCGCGGTACTCGTACATCCAGACCGGCGAGCCCTGCGCCAGCACCCGCTGCGAAACGCGCAGCGCCGGGCAGGCGAAGATCACGTCGGTGCCCAGCGCACTCGCCGCCAGGCTCGGCTGCAGCGCCGGATTGCTGCCGTAGCTGGCCAGCGGGTAGTTCGCCACCGCGGTCGTGCCACTGACGCCGCCGGCGGCAGCCAGTGCCGCCGCCGTCGGCGGATACGCCGCTGCACTGAGGGCGAAGCTGGTGTTGCCCGGGTCGTTGTTGGGTGGCGTCGCGGCAGCACGGCGGCCCAGTTCGCTGATCGCGATGAACAGCGCGTACTCGTCGCGGTTGGAGCCATTCACCAGCGGCACCTTGTTGTTCTCGCCGGCGATGAAGGTGGCCTTCACCGACTTCGGCAGCACGCGCCCGTCGACATTGGGCACCGGGCTGGAGTTGAGCTTGCCGTACTCGGTCATCAAGGTGTTCAGCGCGGTGGCCGGGATGCTGCGCAGGCAATCGGCGGTGACGCCACCGCCGCAGGTCACGCCCGCCGCCGTCAGGGTGTTGTTGATGATCGTGTTGCCGCTGGTTTCGCCGGCGGCCAGGGTCTGCTGGCCGTTGATGGCGTAGGCGCCACTTTGCACGATCGCCTTTTGGAACAGGCCCTTGGAGCCGGGCGAGGCCAGGTGGGTCATCACGCTGAAGCCGCCGGCCGATTCGCCGAAGATGGTGACGTTGTTCCTGTCGCCGCCGAACTGCGCGATGTTCTGCTGCACCCAGCGCAGTGCCGCCTGCTGGTCCATGATGCCGTAGTTGCCCGAGGCGCCGCCCTGCTCCGCCGTCAGGGCCGGATGGCTCAGGAAGCCCATGGCGCCCAGCCGGTAGTTGATGTTGACGACGATCACGCCCTTGGACACCAGCGGGGACGGGTCGCCATAGGTGACGGCGCCGCCGGTGAGGAAGGCGCCGCCGTGGATCCACACCATCACCGGGAACGGGCCGCCGGTGGTCTTGGGCGCGAACACGTCCAGGTAGAGGCAGTCCTCGTTGGTCGACGCGATGACGAAGGGGCTGGCGCTGTTTTGCGGGCAGGTGTTGGACGAGGTCGTCCTGGCGATCGGCTCGGTCCAGGGCTTCGGGTCGGTCGGCGCCTTCCAGCGCAGCGCGCCCACGGGCGGTGATGCATACGGGATGCCGCGGTAGGCCATCATGTTGTTCTGCTCGACGGCGCGCACCGGCCCGAAGGCGGTCTGCGCCTGTGCCGGCGCGGCGATGTCGCCGTCGCTGCCGCCGCAAGCGGCCAGCAAGCCCACCACGGCCGCGCAAGCGGCGCCACGAAAGCTGTGTCTCCAGCCCTGTGCCTTGGTCAAGATCGGTCTCCTTGAGTGATGCAAGGCCGCATGATCAGGACCGGCGGGGCGCGTGCTTATCACGCAGGCGACAGCTCAGGGAAGTCCCGGAGAACTTCGGCCTGATGGCTTCAGACGACCACCGGCTCCGGCTCCAGCCGGATGCCGAAGCGCTCGTATACGCTGGTCTGGATGGCGCGCGCCAGCGTGACCACCTCGCCGCCGGTGGCGCCGCCGCGGTTGACCAGCACCAGCGCCTGCTTCTCGTACACCCCGGCCTGGCCGACCGACTTGCCCTTCCAGCCGCAGGCGTCGATCAGCCAGCCGGCGGCCAGCTTCATGGTGCCGTCGGGCATGGGGTAGTGCACGATGTTCGGCTCGCGGGCGATGATGTCCTGGCACTGCTCGGGGGTGACGGTGGGGTTCTTGAAGAAGCTGCCGGCATTGCCGATGACGCGCGGGTCGGGCAGCTTGGCGCCCCGGACGGCGCAGACCCAGTCGTAGATCTGGCGCGCATCCGGGGTCTTCACGCCGCTCTCGGTCATCTTGCGCTGCAGGTCGATGTAGCCCAGCACCGGCTTCCAGGGCTTGGGCAGGCGCATGCGCACCCGCAGGATGAGCGCCCGCCCGGCCAACCCGAAATCGCTGTCCCTGGCCGGCGAATGCTTGAAGACGGAGTCGCGGTAGCCGAAGGCGCACTGCGCGGCGTCGAGCGTGAATTCACGTCCGGTCTGCAGGTCGATCGCATCCAGCGATTCGAACCGGTCCTGCAACTCGACGCCGTAGGCCCCGATGTTCTGTACCGGCGAAGCGCCCACGGTGCCGGGGATCAGCGCCAGGTTCTCCAGCCCGCCCAGCCCCTGCTCGATGGTCCAGGTCACCGCTTCGTGCCAGTTCTCGCCGGCACCGAACTCCACCACCACCGCCTTGGCGCCGTCTTCGACGATCCGCTTGCCGGCCACTTCCACCTTCAGCACCACCGGCTTGACGTCGCCGGTCAGCACGATGTTGCTGCCGCCGCCCAGCACGAACTTGGGTTCCGCGGCCACTTCCGGATGAGCCAGCATGGCGTGGACGTCCTCCTGCGACCTCACCCGCACCAGGGTGCGTGCCTTGGCGACGATGCCGAAGGTGTTGTGGTGCTGCAGCGGTACGTTGGACTCTACGATCATGGGAGAATTGTGTCTCAAGCAGCCGCCGAGAGGGGCAGGAGGACATTCGAGATGCCGTCATTCGATACCGTGTGCGAACCGGATATGGTGAAGGTGAAGAACGCCGTGGAAAACACCGCCAAGGAGATCGGAACCCGTTTCGACTTCAAGGGCACCGCCGCGGCCATCGAACTCAAGGAAAAGGAGATCATCCTCACGGGTGACGCCGACTTCCAGTTGCAGCAGGTGCTCGACGTCCTGCACGGCAAGCTCACCAAGCAGGGCGTGGACATCAAGTTCCTGGACAAGGGCGACGTCCAGAAGATCGGCGGCGACAAGGTCAAGCAGGTCGTCAAGGTGCGCAACGGCATCGAGTCCGAGCAGGCCAAGAAGATCCAGAAGCTGATCAAGGACAGCAAGGTGAAGGTGCAGGCCTCGATCCAGGGCGACGCGGTGCGCGTGACCGGCGCCAAGCGCGACGACCTGCAGGCCACCATGGCCCTGGTGCGCAAGGAAATGGCCGACCTGCCGCTGTCGTTCAACAACTTCCGCGACTGACATGAAGCACGTGCTGGCCGCGGCCCTCGCCTGTGTCGCGCTGGGGGCCGGCGCGCAGTCCGTGGCCCTGCAAGGCATGCTTGGCAGCAAGGCGCTGCTGATCGTGGACGGCGCCCCGCCGCGCGGTGTCGCCGTCGGCGAGAGCTACAAGGGCGTGACCGTGGTCTCCACCGTGGGCGACCAGGCGGTGCTGGAGATCGCCGGCAAGCGGCAGACGCTGCGGGTGGGCGATGCGCCGGCCAGCGTCGGCGGCGGCTCCGGCGGGCGCGGCACGCGCATCGTGATCCCCGCCGGCTCCGGCGGGCACTTCCTGACGCAGGGCGCGATCAACGGCCGGGCCGTGCAGTTCGTGGTGGACACGGGCGCCACTTCGGTCGCCATGGGGGTGCAGGACGCGCAGCGCCTGGGCATCGACTATCGCAAGGGCGAGCTCGGCATGGGCAGCACCGCGAACGGCAACGTCCAGGTGTACCGGGTCAAGCTGGCATCGGTGCGCATCGGCGACGTGGAGCTGTACGAAGTCGACGGCATCGTGCTGCCTTCGTCCATGCCCGTCATCCTGCTGGGCAACAGCTTCCTCACCCGCTTCCAGATGAAGCGCGAGAACGACATGCTGGTGCTGGACCGCAGGTACTAGGTCCGCGTTGCGCGACTCCGAACTCCTCGACTCGACGCTGACCCGCGCCCCGCCCGAAGGCGCTTTCGGGCCGCTGAAGGCGCCGGTCTTCCGCATGCTCTGGTTCACCTGGCTGGCGGCCAACACCAGCATGTGGATGAACGACGTGGCCTCGGCCTGGCTGATGACGTCGATCGCTCCCTCGCCGCTGTGGGTGGCGCTGGTGCAGAGCGCCTCCACCCTGCCGGTCTTCCTGCTCGGCCTGCCCAGCGGCGCACTGGCCGACACGGTGGACCGGCGGCGCTTTTTCATGCTGACGCAATTCTGGGTGGCGGCCATCGCCACCATCCTGTGCGCCGTCATCCTGACGAACCGGCTGACCGCACCCCTGCTGCTGGCGCTGACCTTCGCCAATGGCATCGGCATGGCCATGCGCTGGCCGGTGTTCGCCGCGATCATCCCGGAGGTGGTCACGCGCAAGCAGCTGCCGCAGGCGCTGGCGCTCAACGGCATCGCCATGAACGGCTCGCGCATCATCGGCCCGCTGATCGCCGGTGCCCTGATCGCCAGCGTCGGCAGCGCCTATGTGTTCGTGCTGAATGCGACCCTGTCGATCCTGGCCGGCCTGACGATCATGCGCTGGCGCCGCGTGCACCAGGAAAGCCCGCTCGGGCGCGAGCCGCTGGCCAGCGCCATGCGGGTGGGCGTGCAGTACGTCCGGCAATCCAGCCGCATGCGCGCCGTGCTGGTGCGCATCGCGCTGTTCTTCCTGCACTCCACGGCGCTGCTGGCGCTGCTGCCGCTGCTGGCGCGCGGCATGGGCGGCGGCGACGCCGGAACCTTCACGATCCTGCTGGCCGGCATGGGCGTGGGTGCGATCGTCGCGGCGCTGCTGATGCCGCGCATCCGCACCTGGCTGCCGCTGCAGCGTCGCCTGCTGGTGGGCACGATCGTGCACTCCGCCAGCGCGCTGGTGGTGGCCTTCGCACCGAGCATCTTCGTGGCCGCACCGGCCATGCTGTTCGCCGGCGCCGCCTGGATCACGGTGGCGAACTCGTTGACGGTGGCAGCGCAGATGTCCTTGCCCGACTGGGTGCGGGCGCGCGGCATGTCGATCTACCAGATGGCCCTGATGGGAGCGACGGCCGCCGGTGCCGCACTGTGGGGACAGCTGGCCACCTGGACCAGCATCGAGACGGCGGTCGCGGTGTCTGCCACGTCCGGCGTGTTGCTCATGCTGCTGGCCCAGCGGCTGGTCGTCGACCGCGGGACCGAGGAGGACCTGACGCCGTCGCGCGTGCTGCAGGTGCCGCAGATGCAGGAGCCGCCGCGGGCCGGCCGGGTGCAACTGCGGGTGGAGTACCGGATCGACCCGGCGCGCGCCGAGGAATTCCTGGCCCTGATGCAGGAGAGCCGCCGCAGCCGGCTGCGCCAGGGCGCGCTCGAATGGCAGCTGCTGCACGACATCTACGAGCCGGGGCGCTATGTGGAGCAGGTCACCGACGCATCGTGGACCGAGCACCTGCGCCGCTTCGACCGCATCAGCGCGGCGGACGTGGCGCTGAGGGACAAGCGACTGGCCTTCCACATCGGCGAGGAGCCGCCGGTGGTGACGCGGTATCTGATCGAGCAGGAGTGAGCATCAGGATGCGGCGAAGGACAGCGTTTGGTGCGCAGCCCTACTCCGTCTCGGCCCCGCCCGGCCCGCAGAGCTCCCGCAGCTTGCGCATCGCCCCATACACCGCGCGGCGCTCGATCGGCGTCAGCTGCCGGATCATCTCGGCCTGTCGGCGGCGCGCCACCGGCATCACCTGCTGGTACAGCGCGAGCCCGCCCTCCGTGATGATGCAAGTCACCTTGCGGGCGGCTTCGGAGCGCGTGGCGACCAGGCCGCGCTCGCCCATGGCGCGCAAGGTGCGGCTCACCTGGCCCTTGTCGGTGGCCGAGCGCACCACCAGGTCGGCGAACGGCATGTCGCGCGCATGCGCCAGCACCGACAACATCCGCCACTCCGGCATCGTCAGGCCAAACTGCTCCGCATAAGGCTGCGTGATGGTGCGACGCAGGGCATTGGCCGTGAGGTGCACCGTGGTCGTGAGGAAGTCGTCGACCGTCAGGCCGGCGCCCTCTTCGTCGAGATCGTCCCACGGGCTGGCTGCGGGGAGTTCGTCGGGGAGGGGCTCAGGGGGCGTCATGCGGAGCCGGATTGTTTCACACGTGAAAACCAGGCCCGGTGCCGGGACATCCCCCTTGTTGATTCATCAACACCCCGTTAAGATGGTTTTCCTGTTCCACATCTGGCCTCTTGTTTCATACGTGGAACGGGACCGACCACAACCAGCGGGCCGCGGGCCCAGGAGCCACCCCATGCATCTGAATCGTCGACAGCTGGCGCTTGGCGCCCTCGCCCTGGCCAGCACCCTGGTCGCGGCACCCACCTTCGCCCAGGCTTATCCGACCAAGCCGATCACGGTGGTGGTCTCCTATCCGCCCGGCGGCGACACGGACGCCATCGCGCGCCTGTTCGCCGAGAAGCTGTCGGCGCGACTGAACCAGTCGGTGGTGATCGACAACCGCGCCGGCGCCGGCGGCACGGTGGGCAACGGCTACGTCGGCCGCGCCAACCCGGATGGCTACACGCTGCTGTTCACGCCGAACCCCTTCACCACCGCGCCGATGGTGATGGGCCTGGCGCCCGCCGCCAGCTACGATGTGCTGCATGGCTTCGAGCCGATCATCAAGACCGCGACCCAGCCGCTGGTGCTGGTGGCGAACCCTGGTGTCGGCGTGAAGTCGGTGCCGGAGATGATCGCCGCCGCCAAGTCCGGCAGGTCCCTCAGCTACGCCAGCCCGGGCGCCGGTTCGCCGATGCACTTCCTGGGCGAATGGCTCAATCGCAGCGCCGGCGTGAAGATCACGCATGTGCCCTATCGCGGCGTCGGCCCCTCGGTGACCGATGTCGTCGCCGGCCACGTCAACACCGCGTGGGTGACGCTCGGTGCAGTCTCGCAATACACCAGCACCGGCCGGCTGATCCCGATCGCCATCGGCGACGCCCGCCGCTCGAAGCTGGCGCCCAATGTGCCGACGCTGGTGGAAGCCGGCTACAAGGACGTGGTGGTCGGTTCCTGGAACGGCTTCTTCGCGCCCAAGGGCACGCCCGCGTCCGTCGTGCAGTTGCTGAACGGGCACCTCAACGAGATCCTGAAGATGCCCGAAGTGGTCGAGAAGCTCGCCACCTATGGCGCCGAGCCGGTCGGGGGCGCGCCCTCCGTCCTGGGCCAGACCAACGCCGCCGAATACGAGGTGATGAGCAAGCTGATCAAGGACCTGGGCATCTCGGCCAACTGATCGCATGCAAGCCGGAGGACCGCGCATGAACGCATCCACCATCGGCACTTCGGTGCCGCAGGTCAACGCCCGCTCCAAGGTACTGGGCCGCGCCCGGTACGCGGGCGACATCCAGCTGCCGGGGATGCTGCACGCCAAGGTGCTGCGCAGCCCCTACGCGCATGCGCGCATCGTCCGCATCGACACCTCCGCGGCGCTCGCGCTGCGGGGCGTGAAGGCGGTGATCACGGGCGAGGACGGCCCGTCGGTGCCCTGGGGCGTGCACCACAAGGAACGCCTCACGTTCGCCCGCGGCGTGGTGCGCTTCGCCGGCGAGGAAGTGGCGGCCGTGGCCGCGGTCACGGAGGAAATCGCCCGCGACGCGATCGACCTGATCGAAGTCGAATACGAGGAGCTGCCGGCGATCCTGACGCCCGATGCAGCGCTGGCGCCGGACGCCCCGACGGTGCACGCGGGACGTGCGAACAACCTCTCGCACGAGATCCGCTACCACCGCGGCGACGTCGATGCCGGCTTGGCGCAGGCGCACCTGGTGCACGAAGCAACCTACACGACGCACCCGCAGTACCCCGGCTACATGGAGCCGATGGCCACCGTCGCGCTGATCGACCCGGACGGCCGGCTCGTGCTGCACACCTCCACCCACTCCGCCTTCCTGGTGCGCGCGCGCACGGCCGCCGTGCTGCAGCTGCCGGTGTCGCAGGTGCGGGTGGTGCAGGCCACCACCGGCGGCGGCTTCGGCGGCAAGATGGTGGAAGACGCCAACAGCCTGGTCGCCGCGGCGCTGGCGGTGCGCACCGGCAAGGCGGTGCGCGTGGTGAACAACCGGCTCGAGGACTTCCTGGCCTGCGCCACCAGCGTGCCGGAGCGCATCACCCTCAAGCTGGGGATGGACCGCGAAGGCCGCATCGTCGCCAAGGACGTGCGCATCGTCGCCGACTGCGGCGCCTACAGCGGCTTGTCGGCCGAGGTGATGCACGTGAGCGCCATGCGCAGCGACAACATGCACCGGCTGCGCAACGTCCGCTCGCACGCGACGCTGGTCTACACCAACACGCCGCCGCACGGCGCTTTCCGCGGCTTCGGCGGCACGCAGATGCAGTTCGCGCTGAACAGCCACATCGACACGATGGCGCGCAAGCTGGACCTGGATCCGGTGCAGGTGCACCGCATCAACGCGATCGAGGCCGGCGAGACCTCGGTCCACGGCTGGCAGATCGGCAGCACCGGCCTGCAGGAATGCCTGACGCAGTGCACCGAGGCGATCGGCTGGAGCGGCAAGCGCGGCAAGCCGG
>JAQGMY010000040.1 GCA_028292105.1 Ramlibacter sp. | reverse complement strand
AAGTCACGAACCTCGTGAAGCGGTATGGCGGGCTCGTCGCCACCGACTCGGTGAGCTTGGGCGTGCACACCGGCGAAGTGCATGCGGTGATAGGCCCCAATGGCGCCGGCAAGACGACCTTGCTCGCGCAGCTGGCCGGAGCGATCCAGCCAGACCAGGGCAGCATCCGCCTGCACGGGCGTGACATCACGGGGATGGCGCAGCACGCCCGCGTGCGGCTGGGGCTGGCGCGCTCGCACCAGATCACGAGCATCTTCCGCAGCCAGACGGTGCTGGAGAACCTGTGCCTGGCGGTGCAGCGGCGGCGCACCTCGCCGTACAGCTTCTGGAAGCCGGTGTCGGCGGATGGCATCGAGCAAGAGGCGCAGGCCATCGCCGTCCAGGTCGGCTTGGCCGGACTCGAGGGCAGCCAGGCGGGGACTCTTGCGCACGGGCGCCAGCGCCAGGTGGAAATCGCGCTGGCGCTGGCCTCCGGGGCGTCCGTGCTGTTGCTGGACGAGCCGATGGCCGGCGTCAGCGGCGAAGAGGCGCAGACCATCACGCGACTGGTGCAAGGCCTGAAAGGCCGCCTGACCGTGGTGCTGGTCGAACACGACATGCAAACCGTCTTTGCCCTGGCCGATCGCATCTCGGTGCTGGTGAACGGGCGGGTGATCGCCACCGGCAGCCGCGACGAGATCCGCAACCATCCCGAGGTGCGCCGCGCCTACCTGGGCGACGAGGCGGTGTCGTGACGCAGTTGCTGGCGCTGGCTGGCGTGGAGAGCGCCTATGGCGACAGCCAGGTGCTGTTCGGTGTCGACCTGCACGTGAACGCGGGCGAGATCGTGACGCTGCTGGGGCGCAACGGCATCGGCAAGACCACCACCGTGCGCGCCATCATGGGACTGAACCCGCCGCGCGGTGGCACGGTGCTGTTCCAGGGCACACCGGTGCAAGGCAAGTCGCCCGACCAGATCGCGCGCCTGGGCATCGGCCTGGTGCCCGAGGGGCGGCAGGTGTTCCCCAATCTCACCGTCGAGGAAAACCTGGTGGCCTTCGCCGCCCGCCGCAACGCGCAAACTGCGCCATGGACCCTGCAGCGGGCGTACGAGCTCTTTCCGCGGCTGCGGGAACGCCGCGGCAACATGGGCAACCAGCTGTCCGGTGGCGAGCAGCAGATGGTGGCGATCGCGCGCGCGCTGATGACCAATCCGCAACTGCTGATCGTCGATGAAGCCACGGAAGGCCTGGCGCCCCTGATCCGGGAAGAGATCTGGCGCTGCCTGCGCCAGCTGCGCCAGCAAGGCCAGTCGGTGCTGGTGATCGACAAGTACGTGGACCGGCTGATCCCGATCAGCGACCGTCACTACATCCTGGAAGGCGGGAAGGTCGCGTGGACCGGCACGTCGGCACAGCTGGAGGCGGACCCGTCGCTGTGGCAGGGCTACCTCGGGGTGTAGGAGCGCATTCACTTTCTGAATTGCACCAATTTGGGTTCTTCACTGGCGCCGCCCGCCGGCTGGCGGTACTCTGGCGCAGATAGACAACAAGGAGACAAGTGGCATGGAGTACACCGTCACGCTGCAGCCGAGCGGTCACACCTACAAGTGCTCGCCCGACACCGAGATCCTCAAGGCGGGGCTCGCGGCCGGCATGTTCATGCCCTACAGCTGCCGCGCCGGTAACTGCAACACCTGCCGGGGCAGGGTGGTGGACGGCCAGGTCGACTGGGGCGCAGTGCACGCCCTCCACCTGAGCGAGGCGGACCGCGCAGCCGGCTTCGCCCTCCTGTGCCAGGCCACCCCGCGCTCCGATGTCACCATCGAGGTCGAGGAAATCGAGGCCGGTGGCTTGATCCGCTCCAAGTTCATGCCGGCCCGCGTGCTCGAAATGCGCAAGCTGGCGCCCGACGTGATGATGGTGCGCATCGGCCTTCCCATGAACGAGCCCATGATCTTCCGCGCCGGCCAGTACCTGGACTTCGTGCGTCCGGACGGCGACCGGCGCAGCTACTCGATCGCATCCCCCCCCAGCAACGACGGGGCCCTGCACCTCG
This sequence comes from Ramlibacter sp., assembly GCA_028292105.1. Classification (GTDB taxonomy): domain Bacteria; phylum Pseudomonadota; class Gammaproteobacteria; order Burkholderiales; family Burkholderiaceae_C; genus Ramlibacter. The sequence goes on along the minus strand of JAQGMY010000040.1, from coordinate 9,087 downwards.
AACTGCACGTGCGCCACATGCCCGGCGGCAAGTTCACCGACCGTGTCTTCGATGGCATGGAACTGCGCGAAGTGCACAAGATCGAATTTCCGCTGGGCTCCTTCTTCCTGCGGGAGAACAGCGACAAGCCGATCGTCATGCTGGCGTCGGGCACCGGCTTCGCCCCGATCAAGTCCATGCTGCTCGACATGGTCAAGCGCAAGATCGAACGTCCCGTGACGCTCTACTGGGGCGGCCGCAAGCGCGTGGACCTCTACATGGCGCAGCTGTGCGAGCAATGGGCGCGCGAGCATGCGTGGTTCAAGTTCGTGCCCGTGCTGAGCGAACCCACGCCGGAATGCCGGTGGGAAGGCCGCCGCGGCTTCGTCCACCAGGCCGTGATGGACGACCTGCGCGACCTGTCGGAATACCAGGTCTACGCCTGCGGCACGCCGGCAATGGTCGACGCGGCGCGGCACGATTTCAGCGAATCCCGGCGCCTGCCCCCGCAGGAGTTCTACGCCGATTCTTTCCTCACGGCCAAGGAAAAAGCCGCCACCTGACACTTTCCCCAAGGAGACACACACCATGTTGCCCACCAACTGCCGCGTCCGGACGCCCGCCAGGGAATCCATCGTCAAGCCCTTCTGCCTGAGCCACGGCACGCTGGAGTGCTACGACATGCGCAAGACGCGCCTGTTCTATGAGGAATTCCTCGGGCTCGAATGCGTGCGCCACGGCAAGCCCGCCATGGCGGTGCGGCTCGCCCAGCGCTTCCACATCGTCTGCGTCGAAGTCGGCGAGCAGCTCAAGCCGGTGAACCTGTTGAACCACTGGGGCGTGGACGTCTCGACGCGCAAGGAGGTGGACGACGCGCACGCCAATGCGCTCAAGCACCAGGAAAAATATGGCATCCGCAAGGTCCTGCCGACCAAGGACAACCACGGCGTGTATTCCTTCTACATGGAGGACCTGGACCACAACTGGTGGGAAGTGCAGTGCTACGACAACGGCTTCCAGCATGACGACATGTTCGACTTCGGCGACCGCTTCGCCATGGAAGACGGACGGACCTTCGAAGCCGAAGAAGAACTCGACATCCGGGTGGTGACGCCATGATCACCCAGCTCGTCACATTCGAAGGCCCCGAGGGCATCAAGCTCGGGCTGATGCAGGACGGCAAGATCTATGCGGCGCCGCGCTACACCGCGGTGCAGGACGTCCTGAACGACTGGGCCGCGGCCCGCGACCGGCTGCAGAAGGTGCAGCACGATCTCGCTTCGCGCACACCCGTGGCCGGCGCCAGGCTGCGGGCGCCGCTGTCCGCGCCGAAGAACATCTACTTCGCCGGCGCGAACTACAAGGACCACATCGAGGAGATGAAGCGCAAGACCGGCGCGCCGCTGGACACGGACCCGAAGCGGCTCGGCCACGGCCCCTGGCACGCGCTGAAAGCGACCGGGCCGACCATCGCCGGTCCCGGCGACGTGGTCACCACGCCCTCGCATACGAAGAAGCTCGATTGGGAAATCGAGCTGGCCGTGGTGATCGGCCGCACGTGCAAGAACGCCTCGATCGCCGATGCATACGACTACGTCGCCGGCTACACCATCGCCGACGACCTCTCCGCGCGCGACCACATCGGGCGCGACGGGGTGGCCGACAACTCGCCCTTCAAGTGGGACTGGGTCGGGCAAAAGAGCTTCGACGGCTCGTGCCCGCTCGGGCCGGCGATCACGCCGCACGACTTCGTCGGCGACCCGATGAACCTGGGCATGAAGCTGTGGGTGAACGGCGAGCTGATGCAGGACTCGAACACCTCCCAGATGGTCTACAACATCCAGGAGCAGATCGCCCACCTGTCGTCGCGCGTCACGCTGCAGCCCGGCGACGTCATCCTGACGGGCACGCCCTCCGGCGTCGGCGCGGCGCGCGGGCGCTTCCTCCAGCCTGGCGACGTGGTGCGGCACTGGATCGATCACATCGGCGAGTTCCAGATCACCATCGAATAGCGCGACCCACAGGCCGCCAAACCAACACAAGGGAGCACCATGCAGGGAAAGATCGGCCTCGAAGAGCACTTCGCCATTGCGGAGACGCTGCAGGACTCGGCCGGCTTCGTGCCCGGCGATTACTGGAAGGAACTCAGCGCGCGTTTGCTGGACATCCATGAACGCCGGATCCGCGAGATGGACGACAACGGCGTCGAGATGATGATCCTGTCGCTCAATGCGCCCGCCGTGCAGGCGATCCCCGACGTCAGGAAGGCGTGCGAGATCGCCGTGCGGGCCAACGACTTCCTCGCCGAACAGGTCAGCCGCCGGCCGGACCGCTTCCAGGCGTTTGCGGCGCTGCCGATGCAGGACCCGGAGGCAGCCAGCCGTGAACTGGAGCGCTGCGTGGCCACCATGGGCTTCAAGGGCGCCCTCGTGAACGGCTTCTCGCAGGTTGGCACGCCGGACAACGTCGTCTACTACGACGCACCGCAATATGCGGACTTCTGGGCCGTGGCGGAGCGGCTGGGCGCGCCCTTCTACCTGCATCCGCGCAATCCGATTCCCGCCTGGTCCCAGATCTATGAAGGCCATCCCTGGTTGATGGGACCCACCTGGGCCTTCGGCCAGGAAACAGCGGTGCACGCGCTGCGGCTCATGGCCTCCGGCTTGTTCGACCGCCATCCCTCACTGCAGATCGTCCTGGGCCACATGGGCGAGGGCTTGCCGTACAGCATCTGGCGTGTCGACAACCGCAATGCCTGGGTCAAGTTGCCCAAGGGGTACCCGGCGAGCAAGCCGCTGGGCCATTACTTCCAGAACAACTTCCACCTGACGACGTCCGGCAATTTCCGCACGCAGACCCTGATCGACGCGATGCTCGAAGTCGGCTCCGACCGCATCATGTTCTCCACGGACTGGCCGTTCGAGAACGTGGACCATGCGGCCAAGTGGTTCGACGAGGCGACCATCAGCGAGGCCGACCGCGTGAAGATCGGTCGTGACAATGCGATCCGGCTGTTCAAGCTGGATCTGTAGTCGCCGTCAGTACTGGCCCTTGGGCTCCAGCCCCAGGAGATGTTGACCGGTCATCGAAGAGACCGCATCCCAGTTCAGGCTGATGTGGCGCACGATGGCGTTCGCGTCGCGCCACATCCGCTGGATCGGCTGGTCGAGCGCGAGCCCGGCCCCGCCGACGCTGGCGAACACCGCTTCCACGGCGGTCTGCGACAGCCGCGCGGCGAAGGCGTGATCGCGCCGGTTGCGGATGCGCTTGTCGACGGTGATCACCTCGCCGCGTTGCGCCATCTGCTCCACCTCCGTGGTGTCACGGTCGATCAGCAGGCGCGCCGCGTCGACGCAGGCTGCAGCTTCGCCCAGCCGTGACTGCACCGGGAAGAACTGGCTCAGCTGGTTGCCTCCGCCCGCGATGGCCCCGCGCGTGGTGCGTGTTCCGCACAACTCGATGAAGGCCTCGACCGCGCCCTGCGCCGTACCGATCAGGGGCGCGACGAGACACACCGGCACCGCCGACAGGAAAGGGATCCGGTAGAGCGGGTTCGTGTTCACGCTCGCGCCCGGCGGTGCGTTGGAGGACGCTTCGGCGAACATCAGCTTGCGGTGGGCCGGCACGAAGACCGACTCCGCGATCACCACCGTCTTCGACCCGGTGCCGGCCTGCCCCGCCATGAACCAGTCGTCTTCGATGGTCCACTCCGAGCGCGGGACGAGGACGAAGCCGGCGGCGGGGGGCTGCCCTTTCTCCGCGGGCGGGAACTGGACGCCCAGCACCGCCCACTGGGAGTTGTCGACGTTGGAAGCGAACTTCCACTTGCCCTTGACGCGCCAGCCGCCGTCCGCCGCCTCCGCCATCGTCACCGGCGCATAGGAGACACAGGCGATGGCGTCGGGATCGTCGCGCCACACGTCGTCCTGCGCCTGCTCGGGGAAGGTGCCGATCAGCCACTGGTGGATGGCGCCAAGCGAGCAGCTCCACGAAGAAGAGGTGCAACCCCGGCCCAGCTCACTGATCACGTCGAGGAAAGCGGTGAAGCCGTATTCGTAGCCGCCGTAGCGCGCCGGCTGCATCAGCCTGAAGAAGCCGGCCTGGCGAAACAAGGCCGTGACCTCGTCCGATACCCGTCGGTCCTCTTCTGTCTGCCGGGCCCTTTGCCGCAGCAGCGGAACCAGGTCCCGGGCCGCGCTGCGCAGCTCGCCCATGCCAGGCGCGCCGGGCACGCTGGTGCGCCGGCCCGGTGCGGAAAAGGTGCCGTCGGCGGCGTTTTGCAAGTCCATCTGGTCTCCAGCTTCAGGCGTGAATCCGGAGGAAATTAGAGGCTGAATCACTTGCAAATGCAATCAATAAAGCCGGGTGCTTTCCCTTAGGCCGAGGGCCACGGCGCTGCTATCATGAACCGATGGACAAACTGCTGTCGCCCGTAAAGTCAAGCGGTTCCAGCCGGCGACAAGGCAGGAAGGCCCAGGGAAAAGAGCTTGCGAATGCAAGCAATCCCGCGCCTCACGACCTCGACGCGGCGCTGCCTTATCTGCTGGCGCGCGCGGGTGTCCGGATGGGACAGGCCTTCTCGCGGGACCTGAAACCATTCGACCTGAGTCTTGCGGAGTGGCGGATCCTGGCGGCCCTCCTGCAGGCGCCGCATCAGCGCCTGGCCGAACTGGCGCAGCACACGTCGGCGGAACCCTCGACCTTGTCGCGCACGGTGGACGCGCTGGTCACGCGCGGACTGCTGGTGCGCGAGCGCGCCGGCGACGACGGGCGTGCCCTGGCGCTGCGGCTCTCCCCACAAGGCGAAGAGCTGGCGCTGCGGATCGTTCCCCTGGCGCAGCTGTACGAGCGGGTGGCGCTGGCCGGCATCAGCGCAGCCCAGGTCGAATTGCTCAAGGACATGCTGCGGCGGATCTACGCCAACATGGACAACCTGGACTCGGTGGGCTGAAGTCTGCCCGCGGTAGGCGGTCACAAACAGTGGCAGTCATCCCCGCGGGGCGAGCGATTGTTGAACAATGCCCGGATGGATTTGCTGTCGTCCGAACCCGAGCACCCATCCACGCACGCGCGGGCTGAACTCCTGGCCGCGGTGCGCCGGGCCCGGGAAGGGATGGCCCGGGCAGAGGCGAACCTCGCCGTTGCATACCGCAACCTTCGGGAGGCCGATCGGGTGTTGGAGGAGGCCAGGAGAAACAGCGATTCTTCGCTAGCCGTCGCTCTCTCGGCCCCCGAAGTGGCAGGCTGCCGATGGAGCGAACCTTCCCGGCCCGGTCCGCCGCCGCGGCAGCTCCTGCTCGGGACGACTGGCAAGACGGTCTGGACGGATCACCCCGGCGCACCTGGCCCTCAGCCCGGCTCGGCGGCGGTTGACCTCACGCTTCCTGGTCACAGGGCTTGAAGGTCCCGCGGGCAGCCTGCGCCCTGTATTTGCTCGTGGGCACGGCACTCGCCCATCTCCGGCGCTTCATGGCCGCAAGCCGCGGGTGACTGCGCTGCCAAAATCGGGCGCAACGCACAACAGGAGAAATCGACATGGGACGCAGCATCGGCATGGTGGGCATCGGCATGATGGGCCACGGCATCGCGAGCAACCTTCTCAGGCACGGCCACCAGCTGGCGCTGTTCGAGCACCCGGGTAACCAGCCGCTGGAGCAACTGAAAGCCGGCGGCGCGACCGGGCTGACAAGCCTGAAGGAGCTGGCAGCGCGTTCGGACATCGTGATCCTGGTGCTGACCGGCTCGCCCCAGGTGGAGGCGGTGCTGGCGGGAACCGGCGGCATCCTCGAAGGCCTGCGCCCCGGCAGCGTCGTCATCGACTGTTCCACCGCCATGCCGTCGTCGACGCAGCGCATGGCGCAAGCGGTGCAGCAGGCCGGCGGCCGCTTCCTCGACAGCCCCATGACCCGCACGCCGAAGGAGGCCGCCGAGGGCCGGCTCAACCTGCTGGTGGGCGGAGACGCGGCGCTGCTGCAGGAGTGCCGCCCGGTGCTGGAATGCTTCGCCGAGAACATCACGCACGTCGGCCCGATCGGCGCCGGCCACAGCATGAAGCTGCTGCACAACTACGTTTCGCTCGGGATGGTGACGCTGCTGGCGGAGGCCGCCGCGTGCGCGGACCGCAGCGGCGTGGCCCCGCAAGCCTTCGTGGAGGTGCTCGCCAAGGGCGGCGGCGGGGGCATCGCGCTGGAGCGCATCAAGCCTTACCTGCTGGCCCGCGATCCGTCGGGGCTGCGCTTTTCCATCGCCAATGCGCGCAAGGACCTGGACTACTACAACGACATGGCACGCGATGCGGGTGCGCCGCAGCAGGTGGCTGCGGCGGTGCTGGCCACGCTGGCAGACGCGCTGGCGAAAAGCGGGCCGGAGGCACTGGTGCCGGAGCTCGTGACGCTGCTGGGCGCGGGGAAGTGAGGCTGCACAAGCCATGCTTGACAAATGGCCGCCCACGCCCCTGAGACCCTGGTCAGCGTTGCCCGTGGATCGACGTTTCTTCCGCATTGGCGCCGCGCAGCGGATCCGACACTTCCATCCAGTCGAGTTCGTTCTCCAGCGTGTGAAACGCATCGTCGCCGATCTCCCCGCTGTCACGCATCTTCATCAGGACGGCCCGCGCAGAGCGCAGCGCTTGCCGATAGGCAGTCGCGTGGGCGGAGGCGAAGGACAGCACAGGCGCCAGCGCCGCGTCGGTGTCGAGGAAGCGGATCTTGAAGTCTTTGCGCACCACGTCGCCGGCGCTTGAGGCACCCGCAGGCAAAGTCGAAAGGACGACATCCAGCACCCGAGCCCGGGCGGCGTGTACTTCATTGCCCACGGGGTCCCCATCACGCAGGTCCAGGCGGCGCAGCAGCAATTTCAGCGTCAGCCCCTGGAGCAGCAAGGTGCCAAGCACCACGGCGAAGGCGGTGAGCAGGATGAGGTCGCGAAAGGGAAAACCGGCCGGCAACGCCATTGCCGCGGCCAAGGTCACGATGCCGCGCATTCCTGCCCAGGAAATCACCATGCCGCTCCCGACAGTCGGCCTCAGCATGGGACGAGGCGGGTGGAAGCCGACCCGCCGGTGCCGCAGGCGCATCGCGGTGTTGAAGGACATGTGCCAGGCGAGCCGCACCACGATGACGGTGACCAGGACGGCGGCGGCCACCAGCAGGTACCGATCGCGATCGGCGGCCTCCAGTCCGGCGAACGTCGGCCGGATCTGCAAGCCGATGAAGATGAAGGCGAAGATGTTCAGGGCGAAGATCACCGTGGCCCACACCGCGTTGGTGGGGATCCGGATGCGCGCAGGGATCTGCGACGGTGCGGTCCGTGCCAGGGTCATCGCATAGCAAACCGTCGTCAGCACGCCGGACAGGCCCACCCGCTCCGCCACCAGCCACACGGTGAAGGTGCTGACGAACTGCAGGATGATGGCGCTCGGGATGTGCTGCACGCGGTTCATCAGCCGCTGCGTCAGCCAGCCCAGCAAGGGGCCGGCGATCAGGCTTCCGAGGACAGCCAGCAGGAACGCGGGTCCTACCGATTGCACCGAGAAGCTTCCCGCCGCGACGGCGCCCACGGCCAGCCGGTAGATCAACAGCGCGCTGGCGTCGTTGAGCAGGCTCTCGCCCTCCAGGATGGTCAGGATGCGCTGCGGCGGCCGCAACGGACGCAGGACGGCGGTGGCTGCCACCGCGTCGGGCGGCGCGACGATGGCGCCCAGGGCGATGGCCGCGGCCCAGGGCATGCCGGGAACCAGCGCATGCGCGACCACTGCAACCGCGGCGGTGGTCAGCCCGACGCCGAACAGCACCAGCCCTGCGACGGGCGCCCAGTTGTCGCGCAGGTCGCGCAGCGAGGCGTCGAACGCGGCATCGAGCAACACGGGTGCAACGAAGACGGCGAGCACCACTTCCGGAGGGAGTGCCGGGCTCGGCATCCCGGGAACGAAGGCCAGCAGGGCGCCGCCAATGGCGAGGAAAACCGGGTAGGGCGCGCCCACGCGACGCGCTGCCGCGGCCAGCAGCATGGCGGCGACGAAGAGCGCAAGAATCTGCTCGAGCTGGTGCATGTGCAAGTGCAAGTATGAATCGCGCGGCGGCTGCCTTGGGTGCATGCCGCCGGTCCACGGTCCGGCAAGGCGACCCTTGAATGACAAGCAACCCTTGTTAGTGCTGCAAGCCGGCGGCCGCTAGTGCACAGGTCAGGCCTCGCCTAGAGTGGCTGCATGGCAATCTGACAGGAGCACGCAAATGAATGAAGTCATCGTAGTGATCGGAGCCGGGTCGATCGGCCAGGCGATTGCCCGCCGCGTCAGCGCGGGCCGGCATGTGCTGCTGGCGGACTTGCGCCAGGAGAACGCCGACGAGGCAGCGAAGGTCCTGGGGGACGCCGGCTTTGAAACCAGCACGGCGATCGTGGATGTCGCCTCGCGCGCATCGGTGCATGCCCTCGTGGAGAAGGCCGTGTCGCTTGGCGCGGTCACCGGCGTCATCCACGCGGCGGGCGTGTCGCCGACGCAGGCATCGCCGGCGCTGATCCTGAAGGTCGACCTTTATGGGACGGCGCTCGTGCTCGAGGAATTCGGCAACGTGATTGCCGCCGGCGGGTCCGGTGTCGTGATCGCCTCGCAGTCGGGCCACCGCCTTCCTTCGCTCACCCCCGAGCAGGACACCGCCCTGGCGCTCACCCCGACCGAGGAACTGCTGGCACTGCCGATGCTCCATCCGGACCAGGTGACAGACCCGCTGAACGCTTATCAGGTCGCCAAGCGCGGCAACTCATTGCGCGTGAAGGCCGAGGCGGTGCGCTGGGGCAAGCGCGGCGCGCGGATCAACACGATCAGCCCCGGCATCATCATGACGCCGCTGGCCAGGGACGAACTCACCGGGCCCCGGGGGCCGGGCTACCGGCGCATGCTCGAGATCAGTCCCGCCGGCCGCGCGGGCACGCCGGACGAGGTTGGAACTGTGGGCGCCCTGTTGATGGGACGCGACGGCGCCTTCATCACGGGCAGCGACATCCTCATGGACGGCGGGGTGACTTCGGCCTACTGGTACGGCGAGCTCGCGCCGAAGTAGCAGCGGCCGTCTTCAGCGGTCGATCCAGGAATCCAGTCTGACCGGCGAG
>JAQGMY010000003.1 GCA_028292105.1 Ramlibacter sp. | reverse complement strand
GATGAGCCGCGTCTACATGTCGTCGCGCGACTGGAAGCGTTCCATCCCGGCCTGGCTGCGCGGCACCGCGATCGGCGCGCCCTTCGGCTGCATCCCCGCCGGCGGCACCGAGATCCCGACTTTCCTGAGCTACGCGGTGGAAAAGAAGGTAGCCAAGGGTTCCGACCGCGACGAGTTCGGTTCGGTCGGTGCGATCGAAGGCGTGGCGGGCCCGGAAGCGGCGAACAACGCGACGGTGACGACTGCGCTGATCCCGCTGCTGACGCTGGGGATCCCGACCTCGAACACCACGGCGATCCTGCTCGGTGCTTTCCAGAACTACGGCATCCAGCCAGGGCCGCAGCTGTTCACGACGTCCGCGAACCTGGTGTGGGCGCTGATCGCCTCGCTGTACATCGGCAACGTGATGCTGCTGATCCTGAACCTGCCGATGGTCAAACTGTGGGTGCAGTTGCTGAAGATCCCCAAGCCGCAGCTCTATGCCGGCATCCTGATCTTTGCCACGGTCGGCGCTTACGGCATGCGGCAGAGTGCGTTCGACCTGGTGCTGCTGTGGGCCATCGGCCTGGTCGGGGTCTTGATGCGGCGCTTCGACTTTCCGACCGCACCGGTGGTGGTCGGCATGATCCTGGGTCCGCTGGCGGAAGCGCAATTGCGCAATGCGATGTCGATCGGGGAGGGCAGTGCGGTGGTGTTCGTGCAGCGTCCGATGTCGATCACCCTGATCGCGATCATCGTCGGCGTGCTGCTGGTGCCGCGGGTGCTCAGGAGGATGCAGGCGCGGCGGGCGTTGCTCGAGGTTTGACCGGTACCTGACGCAATCCCTGGACCTTGTCATCCCGACCTGGTCCGGGATCCATGCAACCGCTGCTGCCAGGACTGCATGGATTGCGGGCCAAGCCCGCAATGACATGATCGTTTCACCTGCGCTACCCGCTCTCCGCCAGTCGATTCCACTCGCAAACCCGCCTTCGCAGCACCTGCAGCCGCGGCTAACATCCGCCGATGACTTCCAACCCGTCGCTGCCCCTGGACGGCCAGCGCATCCTGGAGCTGGCGGCCCGCTCCATGTTCGAACTGTTCGCCAACGCCAGCGAAGGCATGCTGCTGGTGGACCGGGACGCACGCGTCGTCTGGATCAACGACCAGTACAAGCGCTTCCTGCCCGCGCTCGGTTTCCAGCGGGTCGAGGACTTCGTCGGCCACCCCGTCTCCGACGTGGTGCACAACACGCAGATGCACCGCGTGCTGGAAACCGGCAAGCCGATCCTGATCGACCTGCTGTCCAACAAGGCCGGCACTTTCGTCGTCAGCCGCATCCCGCTGCGCGACGAGGACGGTACCGTGATAGGCGCGCTCGGGATCGTGCTGTTCGACCATCCGGAAACCACGCTGCAGCCATTGATCCACAAGTTCGCGGCGCTGCAGCGCGACCTCGACGACGCCCGGCGCGAACTGGCCACCCAGCGGCGCACCAAGTACACCCTGGCCAGCTTCGTCGGCAGCAGTCCGGCCGCGGTGGAAGTCAAGCGGCAGGCCCGCAAGGCGGCGCAGTCGTCCAGCCCGGTGCTGCTGCTGGGCGAGACGGGCACCGGCAAGGAACTGCTCGCCCAGGCCATCCACGCCGCCTCCGCGCGCGCGCGCGCCGCCTTCGTCAGCATCAACATCGCGGCCGTGCCCGACACCCTGCTGGAAGCGGAGTTCTTCGGCGTCGCGCCGGGCGCGTACACCGGGGCCGATCGCAAGGGCCGCGATGGCAAGTTCAAGCTGGCCGACGGCGGCACGCTGTTCCTCGACGAGATCGGCGACATGCCGCTGGCGCTGCAGCCCAAGCTGCTGCGCGCGCTGCAGGAAGGCGAGATCGAGCCGCTAGGCTCCAACAAGGTGGTGCCCTTCGATGCCCGCGTGATCGCCGCCACCTCGCGCGATCTCGCCGCGCTGGTGCGCGAAGGCAAGTTCCGCGAGGACCTGTACTACCGCCTGAACGTGCTGCCGATCAAGGTGCCACCCCTGCGCGAGCGCCGCGCCGACCTGCCGGCGCTGGCCGAAGTGCTCATCGAGGACATCGCCATGCGCAACGGCACGGCCCACTATGACGTCAGCGCCGATGCGCTCGCCATGCTGTCGGCGCAGTCCTGGCGCGGCAACATCCGTGAGCTGCGCAACGTGCTGGAGCAGGCCGCCATGCGCACCGAGACGCAGCGCATCGAGGAGCAAGACCTCGAGCAGGTATTGCGCGAAGCCGGCATCGAGCGCGTGCCGCCCGCGCCGGCCCCGCTGCAACGCATTGCCACCGAAGGCAAGGCCGAGATCCTGCGGCCGCTCGCCGAGCAGGTCGCCGAGGTCGAACGACAAGCCATCCAGGCAGCGATGGAAGCCACCGGCGGCAACAAGCTCGCCGCCGCCAGGCTGCTCGGCATCTCCCGCGCCAAGCTCTACGAGCGCCTCGAGGTCACTGCCTGAAAACCAGACATTTGTCTGAATTCCAGACAGACTCAGCTGTCCGCATTCCAGGCAGCGCCGCCCATGCGCGACAGAAATCCGTTTGCGGACAAGCACTTGCGTGCTGGCACGCAGCGTGCAGTAACGCGACGGTTCCCGCAGTTCCATCAGGAGACAAGACATGAAAAGACGCATCTGGGTGGCGACCGCCGCGCTCGCCGCCGCCAGCCTCGCGACCCCCCTGGCTTTGGCCCAGGCCAAGGAAATCCGCATCGCCCACATCTACAGCCGCACCGGGCCGCTGGAGGCGTACGGCAAGCAGACGCACACCGGCCTGATGATGGGCCTGGAGTACGCCACCGGCGGCACGATGATGGTCAACGGCCGCAAGATCACGGTCATCGAGAAGGACGACCAGGGCAAGCCGGACCTCGGCAAGTCGCTGCTGGCCACCGCCTATTCCGACGACAAGGTCGATCTCGCCATCGGCCCGACGTCTTCCGGCGTTGCGCTGGCCATGCTGCCGGTCGCCGAGGAATACAAGAAGATCCTGCTGGTCGAGCCCGCGGTGGCCGATGCCATCACCGGCGAGAAGTGGAACAAGTACATCTTCCGCACCGGCCGCAACAGCTCGC
>JAQGMY010000270.1 GCA_028292105.1 Ramlibacter sp. | reverse complement strand
TGCATGTTGCGCCGCCGAACGGCAAGCCAGAACTTGGCCATGTAGGCTGCCGAGGTCTTGAAGTGCCCGGCCATCGGCTGGTACATGCCGTCGCCGGCGTTCTGGCCGTCGACCACCGCGGCCATGCGCTCGAAGGTCTCGTTGACTTGCGCCTTGGTGACGACGCCGTGCAGCAGCCAGTTGGCGATGTGCTGGCTGCTGATGCGCAGCGTGGCGCGGTCTTCCATCAGGCCGACGTTGTGGATGTCGGGCACCTTCGAGCAGCCGACGCCCTGGTCGATCCAGCGCACCACGTAGCCGAGGATGCCCTGCGCGTTGTTGTCCAGTTCCTGCTGGCGCTCCTGCGCGCTCCAGTTCGCTTGCGCCGCCACCGGCACCGTCAGCAGCCCCGTCAGCAGCTGGTCGCGCTCGCCGTCGCCGGCGGCCTTCTCCAGCTGCTGCTGCACGGCGAACACGTCGACCTGGTGGTAGTGCAAGGCGTGCAGCGTGGCTGCGGTGGGGGAGGGCACCCACGCCGTGTTGGCGCCGGCCCTGGGATGCGCGATCTTCTGCTCCAGCATCGCCGCCATCAGGTCCGGCATGGCCCACATCCCTTTGCCGATCTGCGCCCGGCCCCGCAGGCCGCACGCCAGCCCGACCAGCACATTGCTCTTCTCGTACGCCTGGATCCACGGCGTCGCCTTCATGTCGCCCTTGCGGATCATGGGTCCCGCGTACATGGCGGTGTGCATCTCGTCGCCGGTGCGATCGAGAAAGCCGGTGTTGATGAAGGCCACGCGCGCTGCCGCTTCGGCGATGCAGGCCTGCAGGTTGACGCTGGTGCGGCGCTCCTCGTCCATGATGCCCAGCTTGACCGTGTTCTCCGGCAGTCCGAGCTAGGCTTCGACGCGGGCGAACAGCTGCGAGGCGAATGCCACTTCTTCGGGGCCGTGCATCTTCGGCTTGACGATGTAGACGGAGCCGGTGCGCGAGTTGCGGATGCCGTTCGCCCCCTGTCCCTGCAGGTCCACCATGGCGATCGCCGTGGTGACGACCGCGTCCATGATGCCCTCGGGGATTTCCTTGCCGCCGCCCCAGAGGATGGCCGGGTTCGTCATCAGGTGGCCGACGTTGCGCAGGAAAAGCAGCGAGCGGCCGTGCAGCCGCACCTCGCCCTGGCCTTGCGGGTCCTGGTACCTGCGGTCGGCGTTGAGGCCGCGCGTGAAGCTCCGGCCGCCCTTGTGCACCTGCTCGGTGAGGCTGCCTTGCAGGATGCCGAACCAGTTGCGGTAGGCGAGCAGCTTGTCCTGCGCGTCCACCGCGGCGATCGAGTCTTCCAGGTCGAGGATCGTCGACAGCGCCGCTTCGACCACGATGTCGCTGACGCCGGCGGCGTCCGTCGCACCGATGGCGCTCTGGCGGTCGATGACCACGTCCAGGTGCAGGCCGTTGTTCTTCAACAGGATGGAGCTGGGGGCCGACGCGTCGCCCTGGTAGCCGGCGAACTTCGCCGCATCCTTCAGCCCGGTGGACTGGCCGCCCTTCAGCCGCACCACCAGCTTGCCGCCTTCCACCTGGTAGCCGGTGGCGTCCGCGTGCGAGCCCTGTGCCAGCGGCGTGGCCTGGTCCAGCACCTGGCGGGCGCGCGCGATCACCTTGGCGCCGCGCACCTCGTTGTAGCCTGGGCCCTTGTCGGCGCCGCCGTCTTCCGGGATCACGTCGGTGCCGTACAGCGCGTCGTAGAGCGAACCCCAGCGGGCGTTGGCGGCGTTCAGGGCGTAGCGTGCATTGAGGATGGGCACCACCAGCTGCGGGCCGGCTTGCAGCGCCAGTTCCGCGTCGACATTGGTGGTCGTGGCCTTGGCGCCCTGGGGCACGGGCACCAGGTAGCCGATCTTCTCCAGGAAGCCGCGATAAGCCGCCATGTCCTGGATCGGACCGGGGTGGGCCTTGTGCCATGTGTCCAGTTCGGACTGCAGGCGATCGCGCTCCGCCAGCAGCGCCGCGTTCACGGGCGCCAGCTCGCTCACGAGCGCGTCGAAGCCTTGCCAGAACCTGGCAACGTCCACACGCACGGTGGGCAACACCTGTTCGTCGAGGAAGCGCTTGAGTTCGCTGTCGACTTCGAGTCCGTGGACGGTGGTGCGGCTGCTCATGGGGTTCTCGGGGTGATCCATGCGGTACTTTATTGCGAACCTGGGCCGCTATTAAGGCTTGCAGACGGGCAGCATCTGTGACTTGGGTGGGGGTAATGGGAGGTCGGTGCGCAGCAAGCTGCACACCCTACGCGACCCCGACGGGATGGTGCGCAAGCTTGCTTGCGCACCACCCCCACCTCAGAACTTGAAGATCCGCTGCGCATTCGCGCTGCGGATCGCCTTCATCTGCTCGGCCGGCAGCGCCGCCGTGTTGGCGAAAGCGCCCTTGGTGTCGTGCACCCAGTGCGGCCAGTCGGTGCCGAACATCACGTGCTCTGCGCCCACCACCGAGATCAGGTACTGCAGGGCCCCCAGGTTGTACGTGATCGTGTCGTAGTAGATGTGACGCAGGTAATCGGTCGGCTTGCGCTTCATCTGCCGGCGCGACGGCAGTTCGACCTCGTCGCCCTTTTCGAACCGCCCCACCAGGTAAGGCAGCGTGCCGCCGCCGTGCGACGCGATCACCTTGAGGTTCGGGTATTGGTCGAAAAAGCCCTCGAAGATCATCCGCGTGATCGCCAGCGTGGTGTCGAACATGAAGCCGACCGACCAGCTCAGGTCGAACTTGCTCATGTCCATCACGTCCACGCCCGGCGGATCGGTCGGGTGCACCAGCACGGGCAGGGCGCGTCGGTCGATCTCGGCCCAGACCGGCGCGAACATGGGGTCGGTCAGGCTCTTGCCGGCGATGTTGGCCAGCACCATGACGCCGACGGCGCCCTTGGCGCAGCTGCGCTCCAGTTCCTCGATCGCGCGCTGCGGATACTCCCAGGGCAGCGACGCGAACCAGCGGATGCGGTCGGGGTAGCGGGACTGCGCCTCGGCCACGTTGTCGTTGGCTTCGCGGGCGGCCTGCACGCTCACTTCCTCGCCGCCCCAGTAGACGTTGGGGCAGGTGAGCGACACCACCGAGACGTCGACCTTGGCCTCGTTCATGTGCTGGATGCGCAACTCCCAGTCGAAGTGGCCCTTTTGGGGCAGCACCACCGGGGTGTTGCCGCGGAAGATCTCGCGCTGGCCGTCGGGGCGGGTCTGGATGTTGTAGATGCCGCCCTTCTCCTTGAGGAGTTCCAGCCACCTGGTGGTGAACATGTGCGTGTGGATATCGATGACCGTCATGGGAGTCTCCTTGTTATGGGTACAGCGCCGCGCCAACCGCGGCACCGGTTTATAGCCAAAGCCGCCTAGGGTGGGACCGGATGGGCGCTGAAGACCCGATAGGATACGTTTAACTAGTTAAATGATTTGCAGTTCAGGAGATCCGGAAATGAAACGCCGCCACTTCGCCGCCCTCGCGGCCGCCGCCCTTGCGACTCCCGCCGTGCTGGCGCAGGAACGCACCATGCGCATCCTCGTCGGCTTCCCGCCCGGCGGCTCGGCTGACGTCATCGCCCGCCTGCTGGCCGAGAAGATGCGCGCCACGCTGGGCCAGAACGTCATCGTGGACAACAAGCCCGGGGCTGCCGGCCGGCTGGTGCTGGCGGAGCTCAAGCGCGCCGCACCCGATGGCCAGACGCTGGTGTTGTCGCCCAGCGGGGCGATGGTGATCGCGCCCTGGCTGTACAGCAACATCGGCTACGACCCGATCAAGGACTTCACGCCGGTTTCGCGCATCGTCACCTTCGACTTCGCGGTCACGGCCGGTCCGGGTGCGCCCGCCGGCGACCTGAAGTCGGTGCTGGCCTGGATGAAGGCCAACCCGGGCAAGGCCAACTACGCCACCTCCGGCGCCGGCACCGTGCCGCACTTCGCCGGGCTGCTGCTGTCCAATGCGGCCGGCGTGCAGCTGACGCACGTCGCGTACCGCGGCGGCGCGCCGGCGGCGCAGGACCTGATCGGCGGCCAGATCCCGCTGATGGTGGATACCGCATCGGAAACGCTGGAGCACCACAAGGCCGGCAAGGTCCGCATCCTGGCGGTCACCGGCGAGCAGCGGTCCCGCGCCCTGCCCGACGTGCCCACGCTGAAGGAGCAGGGCATCAACATGACGGCCGACGCCTTCTTCGGCCTCTATGGGCCGCCGGGCATGCCCGCGGATGTGACGGCGCGCATCGATCGGGCCGTCGCCGACGCCATCCGGCAACCCGACGTGCAGGAAAAGATCTACGGCTTCGGGCTCGTGCCCAACCATGCCGGCCCGGCGGAGCTGGGCGCCACGCAGCTCGCCCACCTGCGCCGCTGGGAAGCGCCGATCAAGAACTCCGGCTTCAAGGCGGAGTAGTCAGGGGCCGCAGGAAGGCCGGGACGGGCCGGCCGGCCGATGCGAGCCAGCGTCCCATCGCACCCGCCACCTGGCGCACCGCCGGCCTCGCGCTCATGCGCTCGCGCCAGGCCAGCAGGCGCGGCATGTCGCAGGTGAGCGGCGCCCCCTGGCGTTCGCCGAACAGCGCGCCCATGTAGAAGGCGATGTCGGCGTAGCTGTAGCTGCCGGCCAGCCAGTCGCGGCCTTGGAGCAGCGCGTCCATGTCCATGCAGTACTGCTGCGCGGCGGTGATCGCGCTGCGCGCGGCGGGGCCATCGAGTTCCGACTGCAGCCCCATCAGCCGCACGACATGCGGGAAGTACACCTCGTCCGACTTCAGCTCCAGCAGGCGGGCGCGGGCACGGTTGCGAAGATCCGCCGGCCACAGCGCCGGTTGCGGCTGCAGGTCTTCCAGGTACTCGAAGATCTGGGTGGAGTCGAACAGCGCCAGGTCGCCTTCCACCAGCACCGGCACCTGCTGCTTCGGGTTCACGCGCAGCACCTCGCGGTGACGGGGCGTGTACAGCCGCTCGAAATCGAAAGGCACCATCACCAGGTCGAAGGCCAGGCCTTTCTCCAGGGCGGCGATCTGCGCCTTGGCGCCGAACATGCTGAGCGGGCCGGAGTAGAGGGTGAAGCGGCGGGTCATGCTTTGCAAGATAGCAGTTCCGCCTCTGCCGCGACGATGCGGGACAATTGCCGTATGCCCCCTGAAGTCCTCATCAGCGAAGTCGGCCCACGCGACGGCCTGCAGTCCGTCAAGGCGACCATGGCCACGGCCGACAAGCTGCGCTGGCTCGACGCCCTGCATGCCAGCGGCCTGCGCGAGATCGAAGTCGCCTCCTTCGTGCCGGCCCGGCTGCTGCCGCAGATGGCCGACGCCGCGCAAGTGGTCCGCCATGCGCTGACGCTGCCTGGCTGGACGGTGATGGCTCTGGTGCCCAATCGCAAGGGCGCCGAAGCCGCGCTGCGCGCGGGCGTCCACAAGCTCACGCTGCCCGTGTCCGCCAGCCAGGCGCACTCGCTGGCGAACGTGCGCAAGACCCCGATGGCGATGGTCGACGAGGTGCGCGAGGTGCTCGCGCTGCGGGACGCGGTCGCGCCCGGCGTCAAGGTCGAAGCCGGGATGTCGACCGCCTTCGGCTGCACGCTGCAAGGCGACGTGCCTGAGGACGACGTGGTGCGGCTGGCGTTGGCGCTGGCCGAAGCCGGCGTCGACGACGTCGGCCTGTCCGACACCACCGGCATGGCCAACCCGGCGCAAGTGCGGCGCCTGTTCCAGCGCGTCTTCGCCGAGATCGGCGCGAAGACCGGAGCGGCCCACATGCACAACACGCGCGGGCTCGGCCTGGCCAACTGCCTGGCGGCCTTCGACGTCGGCGTGCGCACCTTCGACAGTTCGCTCGGCGGCCTGGGCGGCTGCCCCTACGCGCCGGGGGCATCGGGCAACGTCGTCACCGAAGACCTCGTCTTCATGTTCGAGGCCATGGGCGTGTCCACCGGCATCGACCTGCCGAAACTGCTGGCCGCCCGCGCGCCCCTCGCGCAAGGGCTGCCGGGCGAACCGCTTTACGGCATGACCCCGGAAGCGGGCCTGCCCAAGGGCTTCGTGCAGGAGTCCACGCATGTCTGAACCGACGCTGCCCTACGCCGGCATCCGCGTGGTCGAATTCACCCACATGGTGATGGGCCCCACCTGCGGCATGGTGCTGGCCGACCTCGGCGCCGAGGTGATCAAGGTGGAGCCGCCCGCGGGCGACAACACCCGGCGCCTGCTCGGTTCCGGCGCGGGCTTCTACCCGATGTTCAACCGCAACAAGAAGAGCATCGCACTGGACCTGCAGACCGCCGAAGGCCGCGAGGCCGCGCTCAAGCTGATCGCGACGGCGGACATCGTCAGCGAGAACTTCAAGCCCGGCACCATGAAGAAGCTGGGGCTCGATTACGGCACCCTGGCCAAGCTGAATGCGCGGCTGATCTACGTCAGCCACAAGGGCTTCCTGCCGGGACCCTACGACCATCGCACCGCGCTCGACGAGGTGGTGCAGATGATGGGCGGGCTGGCCTACATGACCGGGCGGCCGGGCGACCCGCTGCGCGCCGGCACCAGCGTCAACGACATCATGGGCGGCATGTTCGGTGCGATCGGTGCGATGGCCGCACTGGCCCAGCGCGAGCAGACCGGCCGCGGCCAGGAAGTGCAAAGCGCGCTGTTCGAGAACAACGTGTTCCTGGTGGCGCAGCACATGATGCAGTTCGCGGTGACCGGCAAGGCGGCCGCGCCGATGCCGGGCCGGATCTCGGCATGGGCCGTGTACGACGTCTTCACCGTCAAGGACGGCGAGCAGATCTTCCTGGCGGCGGTGAGCGACAGCCAGTGGAAGGTGTTCTGCGCCGCTTTCGGCTACGCCGACCTGTACGCCGATCCACGGCTGAAGACCAACAACGACCGGGTGCATGCGCGCGAGTGGCTCATCCCCATCCTGCGGGAACGGCTGGCGCCGCACAGCGCGGCCGAACTGAGCGCCGTCTTCGAAAAGGCCGCCTTGCCCTTCGCCCCGATCACCCGCCCCGAGGCCTTGTTCGACGATCCGCACCTCAACGCCACCGGCGGCCTGGCGCCCCTCCAACTGCAGGACGGCCGCGAGACCCGCGTGCCGCTGCTGCCGCTGATGATGGACGGCCACCGGCCGGAGATCCGGCTGCAGCCGCCGAAGCTGAACCAGCATGGCCCCGAATTGCTGCGCGAACTGGGCTACGAGGAGGCGGAGATCGCGCGGCTGTTCGCGGAGATCGGGGTCGA
>JAQGMY010000473.1 GCA_028292105.1 Ramlibacter sp. | reverse complement strand
AGGCCTTCGATGCCGACCGGCCCGCGGGCGTGGAACTTGTCCGTGCTGATGCCGATCTCGGCGCCGAGGCCGTATTCGAAGCCGTCGGCAAAGCGCGTGCTGGCGTTGACCATCACGCTGGCCGAGTCCACCTCGCGCAGGAAGCGCTGGGCGTGGACATGGTCGCGCGTGACGATCGCATCGGTGTGGTGCGAGGAGTAGCGGTTGATATGGGCGATGGCTTCGTCGACGCCTTCGACCAGCTTGATGCTGATGATGGGCGCGAGGTATTCCTCGGACCAGTCCTGCTCGGTCGCGTCCTGCAGGACCGCGGGCAGCTGCAGCTTGTCGAGGGCTTCCTGCAGGATGGCGCGCGACTCGCGATCGCAGCGCATCTCCACGCCCTTGGCGGCGAAGATCCGGCCGATCTCCGGCAGGAATTCGTGCGCCACGCCGCGCGCCACCAGCAGGCTTTCGCTGGCGTTGCAGGGGCTGTACTTCTGCGTCTTGGCGTTGTCGGCGATCGCCACGGCCATCGCGAGCTCGCAGGGCGCGTCGACGTAGATGTGGCAGTTGCCGTCCAGGTGCTTGATCACCGGCACCTTGGCCTCGCGCGAAATCCGCTCGATCAGGCCCTTGCCGCCGCGCGGGATGATCACGTCCACGTACTGCGGCATGGCGATCAGGTGGCCGACCGCTTCGCGGTCGGTGGTTTGCACCAGCTGCACCGCCTCGGCCGGCAACCCCGACTGCGCCAGCGCCTGCTGCACCAGCCGGGCCAGCGCCTTGTTCGATTCGATCGCCTCCGAGCCGCCGCGCAGGATGCAGGCGTTGCCGCTCTTGATCGACAGGCTCGCCGCCTCGATGGTCACGTTGGGCCGGCTCTCGAAGATCATGCCGAAGACGCCGAGCGGAACCCGCATCTGGCCCACGCGGATGCCGCTGGGCTGCTGCTTCATGCCGATGAGCTCGCCGACGATGTCCGGCATCACGGCGAGCTGCTCGCAGCCGACGGCCAGCGTCTCGATGATCCGGGGCGTGAGCTTGAGCCGGTCGACCATGGGCGCGGCGAGTCCGGCGGCCGTGGCCCGGGCGATGTCCCTGGCGTTGTCGGCCTGCAGCGCCGGGACGCTTCCGCGCAGCAGCGCCGCCAGGGCCCTGAGCGCCTCCGACCGCTGCGCCGCCGGCGCTGCGGCCATGCGCGCCGACGCCTCCCGGGCCTGCAGGCCCAGGGAATGCATGTGTTCAGCGATGTTGAGCGCGTTCATGGGTCGATTATCGGCGGGTGGAGGGAGACACGGCCAGGCACAGCTCCATCGCCAGCCGGTGCAGGGCCTGCCAGCCATCGGTGGGCCAGCCCGGCGCCTTCAGCCCTTTGACGATGCCATCCACCAGATGGGCCCCATGCAGCAGGTTTTCCAGTGCCGTGGCCGACAGGCGGGGCAGGACGCGCTCGAACAGCTTCTCCTTGACGCCCCAGACCCGCTGTTCGCGCAGCGCCATCGGCAGCGGACGGCCCGCCGCCATGGCGTCCTTCACCCGCTTGAGCGCGCGGATGTCCTCGGCCAGGGTGTAGTGCACCAGCACCTCCGCTTCGCCCTCGGCCTGCAGGCCGTCCAGCATGCGCTGCACGCGCGCCGCCTGGCCGGCCAGCACCGCCTCGGACAGCTTGAAGACGTCGTAACGTGCCACGTTGAGCACGGCCGCCTCGACCTGCTCGAAGCGCAATTCGCCTGGCGGATGCAGCAGCGCCAGCTTCTGGATCTCCTGGTGCGCGGCCAGCAGGTTGCCTTCGACCCGGTCGGCGAAGAACTGCAGCGTGCGTTGGCCTTCCTCGCCGGGCAGCACCCGCTGGCCTTGCTGCGCCAGCCGCTGGGCGATCCATTGCGGCAGGGCGCCGCGCTCGACCGGCTGCACTTCGATCGTCACGCCGGCGTTTTCCAGGGCGCCGAACCAGGCCGACTGTTTCGTCATGCGGTCCAGCCGCGGCAACAGCACCAGCGTGAGGGTGGTGTCGTTGCCGGCGGTGCTTTCGGCCACCTGTTGCAGGGCCGTGCTGCCCTCCTTGCCCGGCTTGCCGGACGGCACGCGGATTTCCACGATCTGCTTGTCGGCAAAGAGGCTCAGCGAACCGCCGGCGGCGAGCACGCCACTCCAGTCGAAGTGCGCGCCGGCGACGGTGTGGACGGTGCGCTCCGTATAGCCCTGGGTCCTGGCGGTGGCGCGGATGGCATCGGCGGCTTCCTGCACCAGCAGCGGCTCGTCGCCGTGCAGCACGTACAGCGGCCGCAGGCCCCGCTGCAGGTGCGCGGGGAGTTGGGCGGGGGCGAGCTGCATGGGTGCAGTTTAGCGGTGGAGGGGCGGAGTTCGGCTTCGCGCTCAACCCGTCCTGGGGGGCCCGTAGGGTGTGCGAGGTTCGCTCGCGCACCGTCCCGGCGGTGTGGATGGTGCGCAAAGCGCAGCTTTGCACACCCTGCGAGGGCAACGAGGGTCACGCGTCCACCACGGCTGCCGGCTTCCCCTGCAACCCTGACTCGCGATGCTTCTCCTGCATCACCTCCCGCACGATCTCGACGGCCCGATCGACCAATGCATACGAGATCGTCAAGGGCGGCGCGAAGCGGATCACCGTCTCGTGCGTTTCCTTCGACAGCACGCCGCGCGCGGCCAGCCGTTCGACCAGGTCGCGCGCGGTGGCGCAGGCCGGCTCGATGTCCATGCCGATCCACAGGCCGCGACCGCGCACCTCGCGGATCAGCGGCCGCACCTCGTCCTGCACTTCGCGCAGCCGCCCCAACAGGTAGGCACCTCTCTCGGCGCTGCGCTCCACCAGCTGCTCCTCCTCCAGCACCTTCAGGCCCTCGAGCGCCACCGCGGCCGCCAGCGCATTGCCGCCGAAGGTGGAGCCGTGGCTGTTGGGGCTGAAGACGCCGATGACGCCCTCATCGGCGCAGAAGGCGCTCACCGGCAACAGCCCGCCGCCCAGCGCCTTGCCCAGGACCAGCGCGTCCGGCCGCACGCCCTCGTGCTCGAAGGCGAACCACTTGCCGGTGCGCCCGAGGCCGGACTGCACTTCGTCGTCGATCCAGAGGACCTGCCGGTCGGTGCACCACGCGCGCAGCTCCTGGAAGAAGCCGGGCGGCGGCAGCAGCACGCCCGCCTCGCCCTGGATCGGCTCGACCAGGACGGCGCACGTGTGCTCCGTCGCCGCCGCCTTGAGGCTCTCCATGTCGCCGAAGTCGAAATGCTGGAAGCCGCCGCAGAACGGGCCGAAGCCATCGCGGTAGC
The DNA here is from genome assembly GCA_028292105.1 of Ramlibacter sp. Lineage (GTDB taxonomy): Bacteria > Pseudomonadota > Gammaproteobacteria > Burkholderiales > Burkholderiaceae_C > Ramlibacter. The sequence continues at coordinate 8,864 of JAQGMY010000473.1, read as the reverse complement.
CCGCCTCGCTGGAGAACCCGACGATGGTGGTGGTGCGGCCATGGAAATTGCCGCGCGCCACCAGGATCTGCTGCATGCCGTCCGGGATGCCCTTCACCCGGTTGCCCCAGCGCCGGGCGCACTTGATGGCGGTCTCCACCGCCTCCGCGCCGGTGTTCATCGGCAGGGCCCGCTCGAAGCCGGTGACCTGCGCCAGCTTTTCCAGGAACGGACCGAGCGTGGTGCCGAAGTAGGCGCGCGAGGTCACGGCGACCTTTTCCAGCTGGCGATGGGCGGCCGCCACGATGCGCGGATGCAGGTGCCCATGGCTCACCGCGGAATACGCGCTCATCATGTCGATGTATTCGCGCCCTTCCACATCCCACACCAGGCAGTCGCGGGCGTGGTCCACCACCACGTGGACCGGCGCGTAGTTGCGCGCCCCGTAGCGCGCTTCCTTGCCGATATACGCCTCGGTGGCGTTCTTTTCGGTGTCCATGCAAGGTCCTCCCGGCGTTCGAGGACCCCAGCGTGACACCGGGCACGCCGCGCCGGTGTAGGACGCGCCGAAAGGCAGGTGCAGGCGCCGGACGGCGGCCTGCGGCCTGCGGCCCTTTCTTACACGGTGCGCACGGCGGCGAGCCGCCGCATGAGCTGCTGCACCAGGTCGGACTGCATGTCGCGATACAGCAGCGCCTCCTCGGCTTCCTTGGCGAGCACCGCGGCTTCGTTGAAGCTGATGTCCCGTTGCTGCAGGAGCTCGGTCTCGGGAATGAGCTCCCGGCCATCCGCCGCGCGCAGCCGGAAACGGATGCGCGATCGCAACTGGAACTCGCGCACCTGCCCGCTGGCGTTGATGCCGACCACCACCTTCTCGCGCAGCTCCTGCAACAGATCGAGGGCCACGCGCCCCCCCGGCACCGGCGGCACCACCGCGACCGGCGCCGACGCCGCGCCCGCCGGCAAAGGCGCGACCGAGGTCGGCGCGAGCACCTGCACCTTGCCGTTGGCTTCCAGCGAGCGGCGCAGCTGCGCGATGAGGGGCGAGCTGGCGGGGGCGTTCAGGACGATGGAGTCGAAGGCGAAGTCCGGCGCCTCGCGCAGCTTGAAGCCGCAGCCCGCCAGCAGCACGGGCGCCGCCAGGGAATGCAGGAGATGTCGACGCTTCATGTTCAGACCACCACGTTGACCAGGCGCCCGGGCACCACGATCACCTTCCGGGCCGGCGCGCCGCCGGCGAACTTGGTGAAGGCCTCGCTCGCCAGCGCCAGTTTCTCGATCTCGGCCTTGTCGGCGGCGGCGGGCACCACGACCGAGCCGCGCAATTTGCCGTTGACCTGCAGCATCAGTTCGACCTCGTCCTGCTGCAAGGCGGTCTCGTCCACCTTCGGCCAGGGCGCGTCCAGCAGGCCGCCCGCGGCGCTGTAGCCGACGTCGGCCCACAGCGCGTGGGCGATGTGCGGCGTGACCGGATACATCACGCGCAGCAGGATGGCGAAGCCTTCGCGCAGCGCTGCGTCGGCGCCCGGTTCACCGGGAGTCTTGAAGTCTTCCAGCGCGTTCAGCATCTTCATCGCACCGGAGACCACGGTGTTGTACTGCATGCGCTGGTAGTCGTAGTCGACCTGCTTGAGCACCGTGTGGATCTCGCGGCGCAGCGCCTGCGAGCCCTTGCCGTAGCTGGAAGCCTGCGCCACCGCCGGGCCGGCGCCCAGCTTCGCGCCGAAGTTCCAGACCCGGCGCAGGAAGCGGTAGCTGCCTTCCAGCGCGGCGTCGTTCCACTCCAGCGTCGCTTCCGGCGGGGCGGTGAACATGGTGTACAGGCGGGCGGTGTCGGCGCCGTACCTTTCGATCAGGTCCTGCGGATCGACGCCGTTGTTCTTGGACTTGGACATCGTGGTCCAGCCCTCGTAGGTGACCGGCTGGCCGTCGGCCCTGGAGGTCGCCGAGATCACCTTGGCGTGCTCGTCGCGGGCGATGTCGAGCTCGTGCGCCCAGAAGTACTGCTTGCCGGTGGTGGTGCGCGAGAAGGCCTCGTTGAGCACCATGCCCTGCGTCAGCAGCTTGGTGAAGGGCTCGTCGATCTTGACCAGCCCGAGGTCGCGCATCACCTTGGTCCAGAAGCGGGCATACAGCAGGTGCAGGATCGCGTGCTCGATGCCCCCGATGTACTGGTCCATCGGCATCCAGTAGTCGGTGCCGGCCCCCACCATCGCCTGGTCGTTCTTCGGGTCGCAGTAGCGCATGAAGTACCAGGACGAATCGACGAAGGTGTCCATCGTGTCCGTCTCGCGCCGCGCCGGCTTGCCGCACACCGGGCAGTTGCAGGCCAGGAAGTCCTCGCGCTTGTTCAGAGGATTGCCGCTGCCGTCGGGAACGCAGTCCAGCGGCAGCACCACCGGCAAGTCCTTTTCGGGCACCGGCACGGCGCCGTGCACCTCGCAATGGATGATCGGGATCGGCGTGCCCCAGTAACGCTGGCGGCTCACGCCCCAGTCGCGCAGGCGCCAGGTCGTCTTCTTCTCGCCCAGCCCCTTGAGCTGCAGCTGGTGCGCCACCGCGTTCACCGCTTCCTGGTACTTGAAGCCGCTGAAGATGTCCGAATTGATCGTGACGCCGCGTTCCTTGTCGCCGTACCAGTCCTGCCAGTGGTGGTAGTCATAGGCATGGCCGTCCACGTGCACCACCTGCACGATCGGCAGCTGGTACTTGAGGGCGAAGGCGAAGTCGCGCTCGTCGTGGCCGGGCACGCCCATCACCGCGCCGTCGCCATAGCCGATCAGCACGTAGTTGCCGACCCACACGTCCACCGGCTCGCCGGTGAGCGGATGCGTCACCTGCAGGCCGGTCGGCATGCCTTCCTTTTCCCTCAGCGCCAGTTCGGCTTCGGTCGTGCCGCCCTTCTAGCAGTCCTCGATGAAGGTCGCCAGCTTCGGATTGGACAGCGCCGCGTGGCTGGCCAGCGCATGCTCCGGCGCCACCGCGACGAAGGTCACGCCCATGATGGTGTCGGCGCGGGTGGTGAAGACGTACATGCGGCCGTCGCCGATCAGGGCGCCGTCTTCACCGCGGATGGCGTGCGGGAAGGCGAAGCGCACGCCCTCGCTCTTGCCGATCCAGTTCTCCTGCATCAGCTTCACCCGCTCGGGCCAGCCGGGCAGCTTGTCGCGCGCGTGCTCCAGCAGCTCGTCGGCGTAGTCGGTGATCTTCAGGTAGTACCCCGGGATCTCGCGCTTCTCCACCACCGCGCCGGTGCGCCAGCCCTTGCCGTCGATCACCTGCTCGTTGGCCAGCACGGTCTGGTCCACCGGGTCCCAGTTCACCACCTGGGTCTTGCGGTAGGCGATGCCCTTTTCCAGCATCTTCAGGAACAGCCACTGGTTCCACTTGTAGTAGCTCGGGTCGCAGGTGGCGATCTCGCGCGACCAGTCGATGGCCAGGCCCATCGACTGCATCTGCGTCTTCATGTACGCGATGTTCTCGTAGGTCCACCGGGCCGGCGGCACGTTGTTCTTCATGGCCGCGTTTTCCGCCGGCAGCCCGAATGCGTCCCAGCCCATGGGCATCAGCACGTTGTAGCCGTTCATGCGCAGGTAGCGCGTCAACATGTCGTTGATCGTGTAGTTGCGCACGTGCCCCATGTGCAGCTTGCCGCTGGGGTACGGCAGCATCGAGCAGGCGTAGAACTTCTTCTTGCCGGCGTCCTCGGTCACGCGGTACACGTCCCGCGCGGTCCATTCAGCCTGGGCCGCCTTCTCGACGGCCAGGTGGTTGTACTTGTCTTCCATATGGGGAAATTGTAGGGGCGGGGAGAAAACCGAACCTCTGCGTCCGGTTGTCGGGAGTCCTGTGAACTTACTGCTTCGCCGGCTCGGCCACGAAGCCGATCCGGTTGAGCCCCGCCTTGTTGGCGATGCCCATCACCTCGACCACGCGACCGTAGTTCACGCCCGCGTCGGCCCGCAGCTGGATCTCGGTGTCCGGGTTCTGCCTGGCTGTGGCCGAAAGCTGCTGGGACAGTTGCGCCGGCTCCACCGGTTTGTCATTGAGGAAGATCTTGCCTCGCGGGTCGACCACCACCGTGACGAACTTCGGCGCGTCGGTGGCCTGCGTGCCTTCCGCCTTGGGCAGGTCGAGCCGGATGGAGCTGGCCAGCAGCGGCGCCGTGATGATGAAGATGACCACCAGCACCAGCATCACGTCGACCAGCGGCGTGACGTTGATGTCGCTCATGGGGGCGTCGCCCTTGGTGCGCTCCAGGCGTCCAAAGGCCACGGTCAGGCCCTGGCGTGCGGGGTGGCGCCGTGCGCGAGCAGTTCGCGCAGGTCCCGGGCGAAACCTTCCAGGTCGGCCTCGATCCGGCCGACCAGGCGACCGTAGATGTTGTAGCCCAGCACCGCGGGGATCGCGACGGCGAGGCCCGCCGCCGTCATGATCAGCGCTTCGCCGACCGGGCCCGACACCTTGTCGATGGTGATCTGGCCGGCGGTGGCGATGCCGGTGAGCGCGTGGTAGATGCCCCAGACGGTTCCCAGCAGGCCGACGAAGGGGGCGGTGGAGCCCACCGTCGCCAGCAGCACCTGGCCGAACTGCAGCTTGTCGAGGACGCGATGCAGGGCGTCGCGCAACAGGCGCGTGAGCTGCTGCGACTTGTCACCGGCGGAAGCCAGCGAGCCGGGCGCCTGCGCCCCCGACGCGGTGATCAGCGGCAGCACCAGGGCGTCGCGGTCGAAGGCAGCCACCTTCTGCTGCGCCTCCTCGAGCGACGCCGATTGCCAGAATGCCGCCGTGCTGCGGTTGACGTCGCCACTGGCGCGACGCAGCATCCACGCCTTCCACAGGATCACCACCCAGCTCGCCACCGACATCGCCAGCAGCAGGATCGCCACCAGCTGGGTGACGGCATCGCCGTGCCGGAAGAGGTCGGTGAAGGACATCGCTAGCGCAGGCCGAGGACGTCGAACATGTCGAACAGTCCCTTGTCCTTGCCGTCCAGGAAGCGCACCGCGCGCAGGCTGCCTTGCGCATAGGTCGCGCGGCTGGCCGCCTTGTGCGTGATCTCGATGCGCTCGCCGGTGCCGGCGAACAGCACCGTGTGATCGCCCACGATGTCGCCGCCGCGGATGGCCGAAAAGCCGATGCTGGACGGGTCGCGTTCGCCGGTGACGCCCTGGCGGGCATAGACGCCCACCTTCTTCAGGTCGCGGCCGAGCGCCTCGGCGATCACTTCGCCCATCTTGAGGGCGGTGCCGGAAGGCGCATCCACCTTGTGCCGGTGGTGGGTCTCGATGATCTCGATGTCGTAGCCGGTGGCCAGCGCCTTGGCCGCCATCTCCAGCAGCTTCATGGTGACGTTGACGCCGACGCTCATGTTCGGGGCCAGCACGATCGCGATGTCGCGGGCGGCGTCGGCGATCTGCGCCTTCTGGGCGTCGTTGAAACCGGTGGTTCCGATCACGGCCTTGATGCCGCGTTCACGGCAGGCTTTCAGGTGCGCCAGCGTGCCTTCGGGACGGGTGAAGTCGATCAGCACTTCCGCGTGCTGCAGGGCCGTCGCGAGGTCCGAAGTCACCGGCACGCCGGCGGCGTGCCCCAGGAAGGCCGCCGCGTCGTTGCCGATGGCCGGGCTCGATGCCATGTCCAGCGCGCCGGCCAGGCGGCAATCGTCGGAGGCGCGGATCGCCTCGATCAGCATGTGGCCCATTCGCCCGGAGGCCCCCGCCACCGCGACCTGGTGCAAGTGGCTGCCGGCGGCGGAGCGCTGCACGGCGCCCGCGGTGGCCACGTTCTTGAGTGCCTGCGTGCCCCGGGTGGTCATGCGGTCCTCAGCGCGCGGCGGGTTCGAGCGGCGGATAGTTGACGCCGGGCGCCGCGTCCGGCGCGGTGGCCGGCACCGGCGCCGCGCCGCCGGACTTGCCGTCGAAGGCGCGCAACTGCGCCTCGGTGGCTTCCAGGGCGGGGATCTTGCCGGTCTTGCGCCGGTTGTCCAGCGTGGCCACGAATTCCGCCTCGCTGGGCATCGTGTCGCCTTCGACCTTCTGCATGGCATCGCCGTTGAAATACACCGTCAGGCGGCGCTGCTGCGGGGCGACGCCCTGGCGCTTGAGCGTGAAGACGTAGTCCCAGCGGTCCGCATGGAACAGGCTCGTCACCAACGGGGTGCCGAGCACGCCGCGCACCTGGTCGCGGCTCATGCCCGGCTGGAGCGCGTCGACCTGCTCCTTGGAGACGAAGTTGCCTTGAACGACCTCCACCTTGTAGGGGGTGATGGCGTTGGCGATGCCGTGGCTGACGTTGTCCACGGTACCGCAGCCGGCAAGCAGCGCGAGGGCCGCGGCGGCAGCCAGAACGAGGCGCGACTGGCGCAGGGGCGTGGCAGGCATGGGAAGGGCTGGCGATATGATCGGGGCATTGTAGCGGCAGCACCATGGCGAACATCGACGAACTCAAGAGCACCGGACTGAAGGCGACGCTGCCGCGGCTGAAGATCCTGGACGTCTTCCACAAGGGCGCTCAGCGCCACATGACGGCGGAAGACGTCTTCCGGGTGCTGCTCGTCGAACGCTCGGACATCGGCCTGGCCACGGTGTACCGCGTGCTGACCCAGTTCGAGCAGGCCGGCATCCTGAGCCGCAGCCACTTCGAAAGCGGCAAGGCGGTCTACGAGCTCAACGAAGGCACCCATCACGACCACCTGGTCTGCCTGGACTGCGGCCGGGTCGAGGAGTTCTACGACGCCGAGATCGAAAAGCGCCAGCATGCGGTGGCCAAGCTCAAGGGCTTCGACATCGCCGACCACGCGCTGAGCTTGTACGCGCACTGCACCAAGGTGAATTGCCCGAACCGGCAGATCGAGGAACAGCGTCATCCGCGCGGAGGCGGGGACCCTGGGCATTGAAAAAAGCGGCCCACGGGCCGCTTTGCCTGGCGAGCGCCGGGTTCCGCCGCCGGGTCAGGATCCCTTTTCCATCGCCCGGCGGTGCCGCTCGACGAATTCCTGGTACGTGTCGACCCCGCGCAGCTGCAGGATGGTGTTGCGCACCGCCGCCTCGACCAGCACCGCCATGTTGCGGCCTGCCACGACGGGGATCACCGCCTTGCGCACCGGCACGCCCAGCACGTCCTGCGTCAGGGGCTCATAGGGCAGCCGCTCGTATTCGCGCTCCATGGTCTCGCGCCGCACCAGGTGCACGATCAGCCGCAGCCGCATCTTGCGGCGCACCGCCGTCTCGCCAAAGATGGCGCGGATGTCCAGCAAGCCGATGCCGCGCACTTCCAGCAGGTTCTGCAGCAGTTCCGGGCAACGTCCTTCGATGGTGGTCTGGTTCACCCGGTAGAGATCGACGGCGTCGTCGGCGACCAGGCCGCTGCTGCGCGTGATCAGCTCCAGCCCCAGCTCGCTCTTGCCGAGGCCGGACTCGCCGGTGATCAGCACGCCCAGCCCCAGGATGTCCATGAACACGCCGTGCATCGAGGTGCGCTCGGCAAAGTGCTTGGACAGGTAGGCCCGCATCACGTCGATGACGAAGGCCGACGGTTCGACGGTGGCGAACATCGGGATCTGCGCGCGCTCGCACATCGACAGCAGTGCGTCGGGCGCGTTCTGGCCGTCGGTGAGCACCAGCACCGGCGGCTCCAGCGTCACGATGCGCGAGATGCGGCGAGCGCAGTCTTCGGCGGTGGCGTTGGTGAGGTAGGCCACCTCGCGCGCGCCGAGGATCTGCACGCGATAGGGGTGGATGTAATTCAGGTAGCCGACCAGGTCGGCGCCGGAGCGGGCGGCCCGCACCGCCACTTCGTCGAAGCGGCGTTCGGAGGCGCCCAGGCCGGCCACCCACTCCCACTTCAATTGGGCGCGGTGGTCTTCGAACAGGACGTCCGCGCTGACGACGGTGGGTTTCAAGCGCTGCCCATCGCGGTTACTGCGGCTGCGCCGATTGCCAGTTGGCGATCAGCTGGTGCAGCTGGGTGGCGTCGCCGCTGGCGCGCGCTTTCTCGCGCAGGGGGGCATCGCTCAGGAGTTCGGCGATCTCGGACAGGATCTCCAGGTGCTTCTGGGTGGCCGCTTCGGGCACCAGCAGGAAGATCAGCAGGTTGACGGGCTGTTCGTCGGGCGCATCGAAGCCGATCGCGTTGGCCAGCTGGAACAGCGCCGCCATCGGCGCCTTCAGGCCCTTGATGCGGCCGTGCGGGATCGCCACGCCGTGGCCGAGCCCCGTGGAGCCGAGCCGTTCGCGGGCGAACAGGCTGTCGGTGACGAGGGCGCGGGACAGGCCGTGGAGGTTTTCGAACAGGAGGCCGGCTTCCTCGAAAGCCCGCTTCTTGCTGGTGGCGTCGACGCCGACCAGGACCTGGGCGGGCGGCAGGATGGACGCAAGGCGGTTCATGGTGACTGGGGCGGATTATGCACGGGCGAACCTCCGCCTCTACAACGGCCGGGCAGTGGCCGACGCCGACGCCGGAAATGCAAGACCCGCGTAAAGCGGGCCTTTGTCCGCGGCTTACATCACGCGCTTGGGCGCGTCGTGATGGTGCTCCTGCACGCGGTCCTTGTGGCGACCCACCTGCCGGTGGAGCTTGTCCACGAGTTCATCGAGCGCCGCATAGAGGTCCTCGTGGCTGGATTCGGCGAACATGTCGTTGCCTTTCACGTGTATCTTGCATTCGGCGCGCTGCCTTCGCTCCTTCTCCTTTTGCTTCTCGACGGAGAGCAGGACGCGGATGTCTACAACCTGGTCGAAGTGGCGGGTGATGCGATCGAGCTTGGTGGTCACGTAGTTGCGCAAAGCGGGGGTTACTTCGAGATGGTGACCGCTGATCGTCAGGTTCATGGAGCCTCCTGTTGCAAGGTGCGCCGCGGGGGCGCGGGAAGGAACGCAGGACTG
>JAQGMY010000461.1 GCA_028292105.1 Ramlibacter sp. | reverse complement strand
AGAGGACAACATGGCAATCACCGCAAGCATGGTCGGCGAACTGCGCGCCAAGACCGACGCGCCCATGATGGAATGCAAGAAGGCCCTGACCGAAGCCAATGGCGACATGGACAAGGCCGAAGAGCTGCTGCGCGTCAAGCTCGGCAACAAGGCGGGCAAGGCCGCCTCCCGTGTCACGGCTGAAGGCGTGGTCGCCGCTTACATCGACGGCACCACCGGTGCGCTGCTCGAAGTGAACTGCGAAACCGACTTCGTCACCAAGAACGACAGCTTCCTCGCGCTGGCCAGGGCCGCGGCCGAACTGATCGCCAGGAACAAGCCGGCCGACGTCGCCGGCCTGGGCGCGCTGCCGTACAGCCAGGACGGCTTCGGCCCGACACTGGAAGACGTGCGCAAGGGCCTGATCGGCAAGATCGGCGAGAACATGAGCTTTCGCCGCTTCAAGAACTTCTCCGGCGGCAACAAGCTGGTGAGCTACCTGCACGGCACCCGCATCGGCGTGGTCGTCGAGTTCGAAGGTGACGAGGTCGCGGCCAAGGACGTGGCGATGCACATCGCCGCCATGAAGCCGGTCGCGCTCTCCAGCGCGGACGTGCCGGCCGAACTGATCGCCAAGGAACGCGCCGTCGCCACCGGCAAGGCGGAAGAAGACCGCAAGGTCGCCGAAGCCGCCGGCAAGCCGGTGCAGTCCGCCGAGATCGTTGCCAAGCGCATCGAGGGCGGCGTGCAGAAGTACCTGAAGGAAGTCTCGCTGCTGAACCAGCAGTTCGTGAAGAACGACAAGCAGACGGTGGAGCAGATGCTCAAGGCTGCGAACACCACCGTCAAGGGCTTCACCCTGTACGTCGTCGGCGAGGGCATCGAGAAGAAGGTCGACGACTTCGCCGCCGAAGTCGCCGCCCAGGTCGCCGCGGCCAAGCAGGCCGCCTGAGCATCCGCGCGCCGTTAAACTCGATCCCATTGCCACCCAGGAGACCTTCGCCCATGTCCGACCAGCCAGCCCACAAGCGCATCCTGCTCAAGCTGTCCGGTGAGGCGTTGATGGGCGAAGACGCTTTCGGCATCAACCGCGCGACCATCGTGCGGATGGTGCAGGAAGTGGCCGAGGTGGTGAACATGGGGGTGCAGGTCGCCGTTGTCATCGGCGGCGGCAACATCTTTCGCGGCGTGGCCGGCGGCTCGGTCGGCATGGACCGCGCCACCGCCGACTACATGGGCATGCTGGCCACGGTGATGAACGCCCTGGCGCTGTCCGACGCGATGCAGAAGCAGGGCCTGGTGCCTCGCGTGATGTCGGCCATCGCGATCGAACAGGTGGTCGAACCGTACGTGCGGCCCAAGGCGCTGCAGTACCTGGAAGAAGGCAAGGTCGTGATCTTCGCGGCCGGCACCGGCAACCCCTTCTTCACCACGGACACGGCGGCCGCGCTGCGCGGCGCCGAGATCGGCGCGGAACTGGTGCTCAAGGCCACCAAGGTCGACGGCGTGTATTCCGCCGACCCGGCGAAGTTTCCCGATGCCAAGCGCTACTCTCGCATCAGCTTCGACGACGCCATGAAACAGGACCTGGGCATCATGGATGCCACGGCGTTCGCGCTGTGCCGCGACCAGAAGCTGCCGATCAAGGTTTTTTCCATCTTCAAGCACGGTGCGCTCAAGCGCGTGGTGCTCGGAGAAGACGAAGGCACTTTGGTGCACGCCTGAAGCAGGAGACGAAAGCCATGACCACCCTCGCTGAAATCAAGCAGACCACGCAGGCCAAGATGGACCAGTCCATCGCTGCGTTCAAGAACACGCTCACCAAGATCCGCACCGGCCGCGCCAATCCGGCGATCCTGGACACGGTGCAGGTCGACTACTACGGCTCCATGATGCCGATCGGCCAGGTGGCCAACGTGTCGCTGCTGGACGCGCGCACGATCAGCGTGCAGCCCTGGGAAAAGGGCATGGGCGCGAAGATCGAGAAGGCCATCCGGGAGAGCGACCTCGGCCTGAACCCGGCTTCCATGGGCGACCTGATCCGGGTGCCGATGCCGGCCATGTCCGAAGAGCGCCGCAAGGAAATGACCAAGCTGGTGCGCAGCGAAGCGGAGAACGCGAAGATCGCCATCCGCAACCTGCGCCGCGATGCCAACGAGCACGTCAAGAAGCTGGTGAAGGACAAGATCGCCTCCGAGGACGACCAGAAGCGCGCCGAAGCCGACGTGCAGAAGGTGACCGACAAGCACATCGCCGAAGTCGACCAGTTGGTGGCCGGCAAGGAAAAGGAGATCATGGAGGTCTGACGACCCCCATGAGATCCATGACAGCCCAGCGCCAGGTTCCCAACCACATCGCCATCGTGATGGATGGCAACGGCCGCTGGGCAACCCGCCGCTTCCTGCCCCGGGTTGCCGGCCACAAGAAGGGCGTCGACGCGCTGCGCGCCTGCGTGCGCCACTGCGGCGACATCGGCGTGAAAGTCCTGACGGTGTTCGCCTTCTCGTCCGAGAACTGGAACCGTCCGGCCGAGGAAGTGTCCGGGCTGATGGAACTGCTGGCCATGGCGCTGTCGCGCGAGGTGCCGCAGTTGCACAAGGAAGGCGTCCGCATCCATTTCGTCGGCGACCGTTCTTCGCTGTCCGAGAAGGTCCGGCACGGCCTGGCGCAGGCGGAGCAGGTCACCGCCGGCAACACCCGCCTGGCGTTCAACATCTGCTTCAACTACGGCGGCCGCTGGGACATCGCCCAGGCCGCCGCCGGCCTGGCCGCGCGCGGCGAAGCCATCACCGAAGCCAGCCTGGACCGGGCGATGGCGCTCAATCACGTGCCCGACCCGGACCTGTTGATCCGCACCGGCGGCGAGATGCGCATCAGCAACTTCCTCCTGTGGCAGGCCGCGTACACCGAGCTTTATTTCAGCGACAAGCTGTGGCCCGAATTCGACGCCGCCGCCATCGACGCAGCGATCGCCGATTACGCCGGGCGGGAGCGCCGCTTCGGCCGCACTTCCGCGCAGCTCAGCGGCGGCGACCGCAGGAAGAAGGCCGCCTGAAGGTGGCGACGAAATGCTGAAGCAGCGCGTCATCACCGCCATCGTGCTGCTGGCGATCCTGTTGCCGGCCCTGTTCTGGCGCACGCCGGAGCCGTTCCTGGTTTTCGCCCTGGTCATGATCGCCGCCGCGGGCTGGGAGTGGGGCCGCCTGAACGGCCTGGGGCAGGGCGGCAGCGTCGTCCTGGGCGCCGTCACCCTGGCGCTTTGCGCGGGGGCCTGGGCCCTGGGCTGGCTTGCGCGGCCCTCGGCGCTGTTCTGGACCATCACCGGCGCGCTGTGGGTGCTGGCCGGGGCGGCCCTGGTGCGCAGCGGCGTCGACGGCTGGCCGAAGATCCCGCAAGCCTTGCGCATCGTCGGCGGCATGCTGGCGCTCGTGCTCGCGTGGCTGGCCATGGCGCAGGCCCGCGTGATCGGCGTGAACTTCCTGCTGTCCATCCTGGTGCTGGTCTGGGTGGCCGACATCTTTGCCTACTTTGCCGGCCGCGCCTTGGGCGGCAGGTTCACCCAGCGCAAGCTGGCGGCCGTGATCAGCCCGAAGAAAAGCTGGGAAGGCGTGTGGGGCGGCATGGCCGGTGTCGTGATCCTCGCCGTTGCCTGGACGCTGGCGGATCAATCGTCGCAGGCGCAGGTGCCCAGCCTGTACTCGCGCCTCGCCTCCCTCAGCTGGGTGTTGCTGGTGATCGCCTCGATGTTCATGGCGGCGATGAGCGTGGTCGGCGACCTCGCCGAGTCGCTGGTCAAGCGCAGCGCCGGCTTCAAGGATTCCAGCCAGCTGCTGCCGGGCCACGGCGGCGTGCTGGACCGCATCGACGCGCTGCTGCCGACGCTGCCGCTGGCCATGATGCTCGCCACCCTGGCGCAGAGATGAAGCATCTTCATTCCCGCCTTGATCGAGTGCGGCTTTCGGGTCCCGGAGGCCACGACTCGAATGCCGGGTCGAGGGCCGGGCGGCGCAACGCGCGGACCGGTCCCACTTGTGGAGAGGAACCGGCTTTGCCGGTCCTCTTCACACTGATCAGGCCACTTGGAAATCGCTCCGGCGATTTGCAAGTGCTCTCCCAGAGATGAAGCAAAGGGTCGCCGTCCTCGGCTCCACCGGATCGGTGGGTGCCAACACGCTGGACGTGATCGCGCGCCATCCGGATCGCTTCGAGGTGTTTGCGCTGAGCGCGTCGTCGCAGGTCGACCTGATGCTGCGGCAGTGCGTGCAGTTCCGCCCGGCCTTCGCCGTGATGGCGCAGCAAGACGCCGGCCGTGCGCTGGCGGCCGGGCTCGAATCGGCGGGGCTCGCCACCCGCGTGCTCTGCGGGCCGGCGGCGCTCGACACCATCGCGGCCCACGAGTCGGTCGACACGGTGATGGCCAGCATCGTCGGTGCCGCCGGTCTGTCTTCGTGCATCGCCGCGGCGCGCGCCGGCAAGAAACTGCTGCTGGCCAACAAGGAAGCCCTGGTGGTGGGTGGCGAGCTGTTCCTGCACGCGGTGCGCGAAGGCGGCGCCCGCTTGCTGCCGATCGACAGCGAACACTCGGCGATCTTCCAGTCGCTGCCCGAAGACCCCGGCACCTGGGATGCGCGCGTCGAGAAGATCATCCTCACGGCGTCGGGCGGCCCGTTCCGCACGCGCACGCCCGAGAGCCTGCGCGAGGTCACGCCGGACGAGGCCTGCGCCCATCCCAACTGGGTGATGGGGCGCAAGATCTCGGTCGATTCCGCCACCATGATGAACAAGGCGCTGGAGCTGATCGAGGCCCGCTACCTGTTCGGGCTGGAAGGCTCCCGCCTCGAGGTGGTGATCCACCCACAAAGCGTGATCCACTCGATGGTGCAGTACCGCGACGCCTCCGTGGTGGCCCAGCTCGGCACGCCCGACATGCGCGTTCCGATCGCCTACGGGCTGGCCTGGCCCGACCGGGTGGCATCCGGCGCCCGGGCGCTCGACTTCAGCGCGCTGGCCGACATGAGCTTCGAATCGCTCGACAGCCGGGGCCACCGCGAACGCTTCCCGGGCCTGCAGCTCGCGTGGGACACTCTGCTCGCACCTGCCGGCACGCCGGCGGTGCTGAATGCGGCCAACGAGATCGCGGTCGCTGCCTTCCTGGAACGGCGCATCCGCTTCGACCAGATCCATGCTGTAAACCTTGCAACTTTGGCGGCAGTCACGCCCTCCAAGCCCGCAAGCCTGCAAGACCTGCTGAGCCTGGATGACCAGGCGCGCCGCGCGGCGCAGCAGGCGATCGGCAGGCTGGCCTCCTGAAAGGAGCTGGACCCACATGCTCACCGTCATCGCATTCATCGTGGCCCTCGGGCTGCTGGTCGCCGTGCACGAATACGGGCACTACCGCGTCGCGGTCGCCTGCGGTGTCAAGGTGCTGCGCTTCTCGGTCGGCTTCGGCCACGTCTTGTACCGGTGGAAGCCACGCAAGCCGCGC
>JAQGMY010000454.1 GCA_028292105.1 Ramlibacter sp. | reverse complement strand
GGAAGCGCATCAGCGCCGCCTGGTGGATCGCCTCCTGCGCCGGCTTGCCCTGCTGGCGCTCGGCGTCCAGGGCGAAGTCGATCATCATGATCGCGTTCTTCTTCACGATGCCGATCAGCAGGATGATGCCGATGATGCCGATCACCCCCAGGTCATTGCCCGTGAGCATCAGGGCCAGCAGCGCCCCCACGCCCGCCGACGGCAGGGTCGACAGGATGGTCAGCGGGTGCACGTAGCTCTCGTACAGAACGCCGAGCACGATGTAGACGCAGACCACCGCCGCCAGGATCAGCCAGAGCTGGTTGGACAGCGAAGTCTCATAGGCGCCGGCAGCGCCGAGGAAGGTGACGGACACCGTCGCCGGCAGCTTCATCTCGGCTATGGCCGTGCGGATCACGTCCACCGCGGTGCCCAGTGCCACGCCCGGGGCGGTGTCGAAGCCGATGGTCGCGGCCGGATACTGCGCCACGTGCGTGATCTGCAGGGGCGCGCGCCGCTCGGTGATGCGGGCCACGGCGGTCAGCGGCGTGGCCTCGCCCGAGCTGCCGCGCAGCTGGATGGTCTCCAGCGCGCTGTTGTCGGCCTGTACGCCGGCACGCGCTTCCAGCACCACCCGGTACTGGTTGGTCTCGGTGAAGATGGTCGAGACGATGCGCTGGCCGAAGGCGCTGTAGAGCGCCTCGTCGATCGTGTTGGCCGAGATGCCGAGGCGGGCGGCCGTGTCGCGGTCGACGTCCACGTACATTGCCGCGCCGTTGGCGCCGGCGTCGGTGGTGACGTTGGCCAGCCGCCGCTCCTGCCGCAGGCGCTCGACCACCCGCAAGGCCCAGTCGGTGACCGTAGCGGTGTCGGCGCCTTCGATGGCGATGCGGTACTGGGTCGGGCCGGTCTCCGACTCGATGGTCAGGTCCTGCGTCGGCTGCAGGTACAGGCGCGCACCAGGGACCTTCTGGCCGCGTTCGCGCAAGCGGTCCATCACGCTGTGCAGGCTGCCGCGGGAGTCCTTCAGGTTCACCAGCATGCGGCCGGTGTGCAGCATGGTGTTGTTGGCGGCGTCGACGCCGACGAAACTGGAGATGGATTCCACCGCCGGGTCTTCCAGCAGCTGCCGTGCCACGTCCTGCTGCAGGGCCGCCATGCGCGGATACGAGATCGACTGCGAGCCTTCGACCCGCACCTGCAGCTGCCCGGTGTCCTGGGTCGGGAACAGGCCTTTCGGGATGGCCATGTACAGCAGCACCGTCAGCGCCATGGTCCCCAGCGCCACCAGCAGCGTCAGCGTCTGCCGCGCCAGCACCCAGGTCAGCGCCCGGTCGTAGTGGTGGATCACCCGGTCGAAGCCGCGCTGGATCTTGCCGCCCCAGCCGCTTTCCCGCGCCTCCAGCGATTTCAGCCAGCGTGCCGACATCATCGGCACCAGCGTCAGCGACACCAGCGCCGAGATCAGGATGGTGATCGCCAGGGTCACGGCGAATTCGCGGAACAGCCGGCCGATCACGTCGCCCATGAACAGCAGCGGGATCAGCACGGCGATCAGCGACACCGTCAGGGAGATGATGGTGAAGCCGATCTCGGACGCGCCCTTGAGCGCCGCCTGCATCGGCGGCTCGCCCTCCTCCATGTGGCGCGAGATGTTCTCGATCATCACGATGGCGTCGTCCACCACGAAGCCGGTGGCGATCGTCAGCGCCATCAGGGACAGGTTGTTCAGGCTGTAGCCCAGCATGTACATCGCGCCGCAGGCCCCGATCAGCGAGATCGGCACCGACAGGCTGGCGATCACCGTGGCCCGCAGGCTGTGCAGGAAGGCGAAGATCACCAGCACCACCATCAGCACCGCGAGGATCAGCTCCAGCTCCACGTGGTGCACCGAGGCGCGGATGCCGGTGGTGCGGTCGGTCAGCACGTCGAGCTGCACGGACGCGGGCAGCGCGGCCTTCAGTTCAGGCAGCCGCTGCTGGATGGCGTCGACGGTGGCGATCACGTTGGCGCCGGGCTGGCGCTGCACGTTCAGGATGATGGCCGGCGCCAGGTTGGCCCAGGCGCCGAGCTTGACGTTCTCGGAGCTCTCCACCACCGACGCGACGTCGGCCAGCCGCACCGGCGCGCCGTTCTTGAAGGTCACCACCAGGTTGGCGTAGTCCTTGGCGGTGAGCAGCTGGTCGTTCGAGTTGATCGTGTACGAGCGCGTGGGCCCGTCGATGCTGCCCTTGGCGGCGTTGGCATTGGCCGACGCGATGGTCGTGCGGATGGTGTCCAGTGTCAGCCCGATCGCCGCCAGCGCCCGGTTGTCCGCCTGGATGCGCACGGCCGCCCGCTGGCCGCCGGACAAGGTGACCAGGCCGACCCCGTTCACCTGGCTGATCTTCAGCGCCAGCCGCTGTTCGACCAGGTTCCGCACCTCGGTGAGCGGCAAGGTGGTGGAGCTGATGGCGAGGCTCAGCACCGGCGCATCGGCCGGGTTCACCTTGGCGTAGACCGGCGGCGCCGGCAGGTCGGCCGGCAGCAGCGAACCGCCGGCGTTGATGGCGGCCTGCACCTGCTGCTCGGCGACGTCCAGCGCCAGGCCCAAGCCGAACTGCAGCGTGACGATGGAGACGCCGGCTGCGCTGGTGGAGCTCATGCGCGTGAGCCCCGGCATCTGGCCGAACTGCTTTTCCAGCGGTGCGGTCACGGTCTGCGCCATCACTTCCGGGCTGGCGCCGGGGTACAGCGTCTGCACCTGGATGGTGGGGTAGTCGACTTGCGGCAGCGCCGCCAGCGGCAGGAACTTCAGGCCGACCAGGCCGGCCAGCACGATCGCCACCATCAGCAGCGAGGTGGCGACCGGCCGCAGGATGAACGGGCGGGAGGGACTCATTGAGCGGACTGCTGGCCGCCGCCGGCTTCGGCGCGTTGCCGGCGCCGCGCCTCGCGCTCTTGCGGCGTGAGCTTCTGGAACGCGGCGGCGCGGGCTGCGCGTTCTTCGGGGCTCAGGTTGGCCCACCGGCCGGCGCCACCACCACCTGTACCCGCGGCGCTTGCACCGGCGGCTGCGGGTGCAGCCGCGGCCACGCCGGCGGAGCCCGCCGCAGCGCCGGGCGCACCCATGGCCGAAGCGCCGGCGGACGGCGCTGCCGCCTGGCG
>JAQGMY010000255.1 GCA_028292105.1 Ramlibacter sp. | reverse complement strand
GTCAGCGCTGTTGCGGGGCCTGCGCCGGCGGCTGCTGGCGCGCCTTCGGTCGTTTGCCGGGAGTGACCGTCACGTCCACGTTGTCCTCGCGCCGCTGCAACTTGAACTGCGTCGCCGTGCCGGGCTTCAA
Organism: Ramlibacter sp.; assembly: GCA_028292105.1. Lineage (GTDB taxonomy): Bacteria > Pseudomonadota > Gammaproteobacteria > Burkholderiales > Burkholderiaceae_C > Ramlibacter. Next base: position 5,671 of record JAQGMY010000255.1, on the reverse strand, counting down.
CGAGGCCACCATCGTCAGCAATTCCGAAACGTTGGCGACCTCCTTGCCGCCGACCTGGACCACGACATCGCCGGGTTTCACACCCGCTTGCGCCGCCGGCCCGTTCTGGAGCACGCCCGTGATCAGCACGCCCTTGCGCGCCTTGACGCCGAAAGTCTCCATCAGCTCGGGCGACAGGTCGGCCGGCTCGACGCCTATCCAGCCGCGCGTCACCACGCCGTCCTTGACGATGCCCTCCAGCACCAGCTTGGCCGTCGACACCGGAATGGCGAAGCCGATGCCCATGCTGCCGCCGGAGCGCGAATAGATCGCGGTGTTGATCCCCATCAGGTTGCCGTTGACGTCCACCAGGGCGCCGCCCGAGTTGCCGGGGTTGATCGCCGCATCGGTCTGGATGAAGTTCTCGAAGGTGTTGATCCCGAGCTGGTTGCGCCCGAGCGCGCTGACGATGCCGCTGGTCACCGTCTGGCCCACGCCGAAGGGGTTGCCGATCGCCAGCACCTGGTCGCCCACCTGCAGCGCGTCGGAATTGCCGAGGGTGATGACCGGCAGCCGGTCGAGGTTGACCTTCAGGATGGCCAGGTCCGTCTCGGGGTCCGTGCCGATCACCTTCGCGCGGGTCTTGCGGCTGTCGTTCAATGCGACCTCGATCTCGGTCGCGCCCTCCACCACGTGGTTGTTGGTGAGGATGAAGCCGTCGGCGCTGATGATCACGCCACTGCCCAGCCCGCTTTGCGGCATCGAGCCCTGTTCGCCGAAGAAGAAGCGGAACCATGGGTCGCTGGAAGAGGGCCGGTCGGCCGCCTTGCTGGTGTTGATGCTCACCACCGCCTGCGACGCCTTCTGCGCGGCGGCGCGGAAGCTGCCCGCCGGCGCCGGGGCGCTGGCCGAACTGGGCGCCTCCGTCAGCGAGATCCCGGTGGCCACCGACGAGGTGACCGGCCGCTGCTTCAGCCAATCAGGCTTGAGCGTGATCACCACGAAGTAGACCGCCAGCAGCACGGTCACGGCCTGAGAGAAGACCAGCCAGTAGCGTCGCATGTTCTTGGGAGAGGAAAGGCCCAAGTGTATGCCCCGGCGTTGGGGCGCGGGGTCAGCGCAGCGGCCGCTCTACCGGCAGGCTTTCGTGCGGCTGGGCGTGGAGATGGCGCGGGCGCCGCGGCGGCAGCTGGGCGATCTCCAGCGGCACCGTCTCGCCGGTGTGGGGGTCGTCGGTGGCGGTGCGGGAGGCCATGGAGCGGGCCGCTTCCGCCAGCCGCTGGGCATCGTCCAGGACATCCTCCACCTCGGCGTGGCCCGGAACCAGCCGCACGACGCCGATGCCGGCGTCCACCCGCACGCGCACCGGGTCACCGTCGCGGCCGGTCACCTCCACCGGCTGTCGCAGGCTGGCAGCCAGCCGCAGCCCCAGCGTGCGCAAGGAGGCGGGGGAGGGGATGGTTTCGACCAGCGCGACGAAGCAGCGGTCCCAGTATCGGCCCACCGGATTTACCACGCCCACCTGCCGCTGGATGCGGGCGGCCAGCGTCATCCAGACCTCGTCGAGGCCGGCGTTGCCGACCTGCACTGCGATGCGCTCGGGTTCGAACACGGTGATCGCCAGCACCCCGCCCTGGCGCCGGGTGCGGCGGCGCCGCTTCTGGGAGGCGATCATCCGATGCACCAGCGCGGCGCTGCTGTGCAGGCGGGTCAGGGGGTCCTGCGTGGGCACGCTGCCGGTTTCGCGCATGCGCCACTCGTGCCGCTCCCGATGCCACAGCACGGCGCCAGTGAGTCCGTTGGAGCCGGCAGCGCAAAGCGCCACGACCGCCTGCACCGCCAGGCCTGGCTGCCCGATGCGCATGGCCAGCGCGTAGAGCCCGGCGATCGCCGGGAGGGTGAGCAGGCAGCCCGCGGCCATCATCAGCGCCAGCCGGTCGCCGATCAGCCAGGCGCGAAACGTCAGCCAGCAGGTGAGGGCGCTGCCGGCCAGCGACACCGCGGCGGCAGCTGCGAGTTGCTGGTCCTTCGGCAGCGCCAGCGCCGCCAGGCCCAGCAAGGGCAGGGCGACGGCCGAGGCCCGCAAGGCGCGCGCCATCAGCAGGTCGCGCCGGCCGGCGCCCAGCCAGCCGTGGATCCAGAAATTGGACAGCCCCACGCACACCGGGCCGGCCAGCACCTGCAGCACGTGCAGGCGGGCCGCAGCGGGATGCGTCGCCTGCCGCAGCAAGCCGCTTTCGACCAGCACCAGCAGCAACACGCTCAGGTGGTAGCCCACCGCGCGCATCTGCGAGGGACTGGGTCGGGCGATCAGGTCGGCGGCTCGCGCCACCACCACGGCGGCGATGCCGCCCGAGGCCATGCTCCACACCATCATCGTCAGCGCGTTCACGGGCAGCTCCTGGGGCGATGGCCATGTTGCCGTGGGCCGCGCGCGCCGCCGTAGCAGAATGCGGGCTCATTCCTGTGCCCTATTCCCATGAACCACCGGCAAGACCTGCTGCAAGCCTTCGACACCCTGCTGACGCCGGAACGCTTCAAGGACTACGGCCCCAACGGCCTGCAGGTCGAGGGGCGCCAGGAGGTGCGGCGCATCGTCTCCGGCGTGACGGCGAGCAGGGCCCTGATCGAGGCCGCGGTGCAGCGCGGCGCCGATGCCATCTTCGTGCACCACGGCCTGTTCTGGCGGGGCCAGGACGGCCGCGTCACCGGCTGGATGAAGCAGCGCCTGGCGTTGCTGCTGGCCCATGACATCAACCTGTTCGCCTACCACCTGCCGCTCGACGCCCACCCGGGCCTGGGCAACAACGCGCAACTGGGGCAACACCTCGGGCTGCGCGCGACCGGCCGGTTCGGCGAGCAGGACCTGGGCTTCCTCGGCGAGCGCACCAGCGGCGAGCCGTTCCAGGACAGCGCCGCCCTGGCCAGCCATGTGCGCGAGCTGCTCGGCCGGCCGGTGACCTGTGTCGAGGGCGGGGCCGGGCCGATCCGACGGATCGCTTGGTGCTCCGGCGGCGCCCAGTCGTATTTCGAAGCGGCCATCGCCGCTGGCGCCCAGGCCTTCCTCACCGGGGAGATCTCCGAGCCGCAGGCGCATTACGCCCGCGAGTGCGGCGTCACCTTCCTGGCCTGCGGCCACCACGCCACCGAACGGTATGGCGCGCCGGCCGTGGCCGGCCACGTGGCCGCGCAACTGGGCCTGGAGCACGTCTTCGTCGACGTGGACAACCCCGCATGAACGCGAGCGTGGCGGGCCGGCCGTTCGCGATCACCATGGGCGACCCGGCCGGCATAGGCCCGGAGATCGTCGCCAAGGCATTCGCCTTGCAGCCCGAGCTGACGCGCGGCTGCTTCGTGGTCGGCGACATCGGCTGCATGCGCCGCGGGGCCGCCATTGCCGCCGCAGGGCAGCCGGCGCTGGCGATCGCCCGCATCGGCGCGGCAGCGGAAGTGGCCGGAGTGCCGCCGCGCTGCATTCCGGTGCTCTCTCCGGGGGAGCCGCAGCCGGATCTGCCGCCACTGGGCGCCGTCAGCGCACAAGCGGGCCGGCTCGCCGCGCAAGCGGTGCTGTGGGCTGCGCGCGCTGCCCTGCGCGGGGAGCTCGCCGGTATCGTGACCGCTCCCCTGCACAAGGAAGCGCTCGCCGCCGCCGGGCTGCCCTATCCCGGCCACACCGAACTGCTGCAGGCCGAAGCGGCAGTGCACGCCGGCGTGCCGCTGGCGCAGATGCCCGTGCGCATGATGCTGGCCAACGAGGACTTGCGCACGGTGCTGGTCAGCATCCACCTGTCGCTGCGCCAGGCGATCGACGCCGTCACCTTCGAGCAGGTGCTGCAGACGCTGCACATCACCGACACCGCCTTGACGGCCATGCTGGGCAAACGCCCCCGCATCGCCGTGGCCGGGCTGAATCCGCATGCCGGCGAAGGTGGGCTGTTCGGGCGTGAGGAGATCGAGGCGATCGCTCCGGCCGTGCAGGCGGCACAGGCCGCGGGCCTGGCCGTCCAGGGTCCCTTCGCCCCGGATACGGTCTTCATGCGGGCTCGCCGCGGCGAGTTCGACGTGGTCGTGGCGATGTACCACGACCAGGGCCTGATCCCGGTGAAGTACCTGGGGGTGGAGCAGGGCGTGAACGTGACCCTCGGGCTGCCGCTGGTGCGCACCAGCCCGGACCACGGCACGGCCTTCGACATCGCCGGCACCGGCCGCGCGGACCCCTCCAGCCTGCTGGCGGCGCTGCGCATGGCGCGGCGCCTCGCGCCGGCATCGGTTTAGGAACGCGCCTTCAGGCTGTCGCGGATCTCGCGCAGCAGCAGCACGTCCTCGGGCGGCGGCGCCGCCTCGGTCACCTTGTCCGCGGCGTGCTGGTGGCGGCGCCGCAGCTTGTTGACCTGCTTGACCATCAGGAAGATCACGAACGCCAGGATCAGGAAGTTCAAGGCCACCGTGAGGAAGCTGCCCCAGGCCAGCACCGGCACGCCGGCCTTCTTCAAGGCCTCCAGCGTCATTGCCGTGCCCGCCGGCACGTCGCTGAGCACCAGGAACTTGCTGGAGAAATCGAGCTTGCCCACGATCCGGCTGATCAGCGGCATGACGACGTCGTTGACCAGCGAGTCGACGATCTTGCCGAAGGCCGCCCCGATGATCACGCCGACCGCGAGGTCGACCACGTTGCCCTTGACCGCGAACTCGCGGAACTCATTCAGCAGCTTTTTCATCGGTGCGGTCCTCTCTTCCATGGGGGCGGAGTATGCGGGAGGAGCGGCCGCGTCCGGATCGCTGTAAACGCTCCGCTACAATCGCGGGTTGACCCTAAACAGCGAGAGATCCTCGAGATGAGCAACTCCACGGTGGACGCCAGCAAACGGACATGGCTGATCACGTCCAGCTGCGTGGGCGCGGTGGGCGCAGGCTTCGTGGCCGTCCCCTTCGTCAGCAGCTTCCAGCCTTCCGAAAGAGCCAAGGCCGCCGGTGCCCCGGTGGAAGTCGACATCTCGGCCCTGCAGCCGGGACAGAAGATGACCGTGGAATGGCGCGGCAAGCCCGTCTGGATCCTGCGCCGCACGCCGGAGCAGGTGGCGGCCCTGCCCAAGCTCGATAACGAGCTGGCGGACCCCAAGTCGCAGCGCACCGCGTACCCGACGCCGGATTACGCCAGGAACGAAGCCCGATCGATCAAGCCCGAGTACTTCGTCGCGGTCGGCATCTGCACCCACCTGGGCTGCTCGCCCACCGACAAGTTGCAGCCCGGCCCGCAGCCCTCGCTGCCGGACGACTGGCAAGGCGGCTTCCTGTGCCCCTGCCACGGCTCCACCTTCGACCTGGCCGGCCGCGTCTACAAGAACAAACCCGCGCCGGACAACCTGGAAGTGCCTCCGCACATGTACATGACGGACACACGCCTGCTGATCGGCGAAGACAAGAAGGCCTGAAGCCCCATGGCTGAATTCAAGGAAATCTCCCCGAACGCCAGCGCCGGCGCCAAGCTCGGCAACTGGTTCGACAACCGCTTCCCGTCGGCGCTCGCGTTCTACCGCGACCACATGTCGGAGTACTACGCGCCGAAGAACTTCAACTTCTGGTACTTCTTCGGCTCGCTGGCGCTGCTGGTGCTGGTGATCCAGATCGTCACCGGCATCTTCCTGGTGATGCACTACAAGCCGGACGCGGCGCAGGCCTTCGCGTCGGTCGA
>JAQGMY010000438.1 GCA_028292105.1 Ramlibacter sp. | reverse complement strand
TACCGCATCCACCTCGCCGAAACGGATCGCGCTCAAGGTTTCCTCCGCCTCGCGCAGCTTCGCGCGCAGGTCGGCAATCACTGCCTCGTGGCCCGCCGCGGGCCGCGCCGGGCGTTCAGAGCTCATGAAGGTCGGTGATCGGCAGGCTCAGCGTCGACAGCACCTTCTGTTCGTTGGACAGGTCGCCGATCGCGCGGCGCGCGGGTCCCGGAGCAAGCTTGATGAGGGTTGGCGCGGCGATGATCTGCGCGGCCGCGGCCGCCTCGGGATGCTGGTAGATGTCTATCACCTCGAGGTCATAGAGGCCCGCCAGGTGCCGCTCGCAGATGTTGCGGATGTTCTTCACGGCCAGCATCGACCTCGGCGTCGAGCCGGCGACGTAGAGGCGCAGGTTGTACCGCTCGGGAGCCGTCATGTCACCTGGCCCCTCGACCGGATTTCCAGGCCGACCAGGACGCGCTCGGTGTTCGACAGGTCGCCGATGATCTTGATCAGGGGCGAAGGCAGGTGCCGCACCAGCGTGGGCAGCGCCAGGATCTGGTCGCCCGCGGCGAGCTGCGGATTCACCCGCAGGTCGACGATCTCTATCGTGTAGCGGCCGGCCAGGTGCGTCTCGCAGATGACCGTCAGGTTGCGGATCGCGGCGATCGACTTGGGTGTCTGCCCCGCGACGTACAGGCGCAGTGAGTAATGGCCCTCAGCGGCCGCTTCGGCGGCCGGGGGTGTGGGACTGCTGGTGTCGATCGGCATGGCAGATCAGCTGCGGCGCTTGGCCATGACGGAGCGATCGGAGGCGACCACGCTTTGCTGCAGGATGCGCTGCGTGGTGAGTCCGAGCGCTTCCTTGTCGGCATCGTCCAGCCCGGCGCGCATGTCCTCGATCTGCCGCTCCACCACCTGGCGGCTGCGGGCCAGCACCCGGGCGCGCAGCTCGGCCTCCTGCTTGGCGGCAGCCAGGTCCTCGCGCTCGCTGGCTTCCTGCGTCACCCGGGCCGACCCGGTGAGTACGCCCGCGGCACCGATATAGGCCGGCACCACGTTGATCCCGTGGTTGGTGATCTGGTATTCGCGCAGCTGGTTCGAATGCCCCATGCCGCGTGCCTTGAGCACATACAGGATCCGGTTGCGCTCGCCGTTCGAGGTGGTGTTCGACAGCGAGATCCAGCTGTCCATCAGCGAGGAGATGCCGTGGTCCCCCTCGTTCATCGTTTCGTCGATGCTCGACAGGCTGGTGAACAGCGCCGTGATCCCGTGCGACTTGAGCAGGTCGATCAGCCGCAGCAGGATGGAATTCACCTCGGTCGCCGGCCCGCGGAAAGCCGTGATGGGGTCGATCACCACGATCGAAGGGATGAACACGCTGATGTCCCGGTGCATCTTGGCCAGGTGCATCTCGACGCCGTACACGCTGGGCCGTGCCGCTTCGAACTGGAGCAGGCCGGAGGCGAGATGCTCGCTCAGGTGGATCCCGATCGACTCCATGTTGCGCACGATCTGCTTGGGCGATTCCTCGAAGACGAAGTACAGGCACTTCTCGCCGGCGCGGCAGCAGGCGTCGATGAAGCTCGCCGCAAATGTCGTCTTGCCGGTGCCCGCCAGGCCCGAGATCAGGATGCTGGAGGCACGGAAGTAGCCGCGCAGGTCGAACATTTCATCGAGCTGCGGTACCCCGGACGAAACGACCTGGTCCGAGGTCTGGTGATCCAGGCCGGCCGACGTCACCGGGAACACGCTGATGCCCTGCTCGTCGATCAGGAAGGGATACTCGTTGGTGCCGTGCGCGGAGCCGCGGTACTTCACCACGCGCAGGCGGCGCGTCGTGACCTGGTCGACCACCCGGTTGTCCAGCAGCACCACGCAGTCGGAGATGTATTCCTCGATGCCGTAACGCGTCAGCTGCCCTTCGCCGCGCTCGCCGGTGATGATCGCCGTCACGCCGCGTTTCTTGAGCCACTCGAACAGCCGGCGCAACTCGGCGCGCAGCAGGCCGGCATCCGTGAAACTCGAGAACAGGGTTTCGATCGTGTCCAGCACCACCCGCTTGGCCCCGATGCGCGTGATGGCGTAGTCGAGCCGCACGAACAGGCCCTCGAGGTCGTAGTCGCCGGTTTCCTCGATCTGGCTGCGATCGAGCTGCACGTGGTCGACGACGAGCCGGTTGGCTGCAACCAGTCCATCGAGGTCGTAGCCCAGGGAAGCGACGTTCGCCGACAGGTCGCTCGCCTGCTCCTCGAAGGACATGAAGACGCCGGGTTCGTCGTGTTGCTGCGCGCCGCAGACCAGGAACGTCATCGCGAACAAGGTCTTGCCACAGCCGGCCGCGCCGCACAACAAGGTCGGCCGGCCGGTGGGCACACCGCCGCCCGTGATCTCGTCGAAGCCGATGATGCCGGTCGGCGTCTTGGGCAGCTGTTTCAATTCCATCGCCATCTCTTATCCTTTGAAGCACGAAGACCCCTCGGCGCTGGTGCACCGACAAGTCCCCTATTGCCTCACTGTCTGCCAAAGCGCCACGGATGTCGGTGCGGTAGCGCTCAGAGCCCCTGGCGAGCAAGGGCATGTAGCGAATTCGACGTATGTCTCACCCGCGCAGGCCGCCTGGGTTGACCTGCATCAAGCGCCGTTGGCGCGGGCCGCCTAGAGTGGCCCACCCATGCCGCCCTCCTCCACCGACCACCCCGGCCAGCTGCGCCTGCGCCGGCTGGGCATAGACACCTACCAGGAGCCGGTGCTGTACATCCACCGCGACGACCCGGTCTGCCGGTCCGAGGGCTTCGAGGCGCAGTCGCGCGTGGAGATGAGCGTGGGCGGCAACACCATCATCGCCACCCTGAACGTGGTGCACGGCGACTTCATGGCGCTGGGCGAAGCGGGCGTGTCGGAGGCGGCCTGGCGCGCGCTCAAGGCCGGGGCCGGCGCACCGGTCAGCTTGCGCCATCCGCCGCCGCTGGAATCGATGGGCCATGTCCGCGCCAAGGTCAACGGCCGCCGCCTGACGGCAAGCGCCCTGCGCTGCGTGATCACCGACGTCGCGGCCGGCCGCTACTCCGAACTGCAGCTCGCCGCCTTCGTCACCGCCTGTGCCGGCGACCGCCTGGACCTCGAGGAAACGGCGTCGCTCACGCGCGCGATGGTCGATGCGGGCGACCGCATCGCCTGGGGCGCCGGCCTGGCGATGGACAAGCACTGCGTGGGCGGGCTGCCCGGCAACCGCACCACGATGGTCATCGTGCCAATCGTGGCGGCCTGCGGCCTGCGCATGCCCAAGACCTCGTCACGCGCCATCACCTCGCCCGCCGGCACCGCCGACAGCATGGAGACGCTGGCGCCGGTCGATCTCGACGTAGCCGGTATCCGCCGCGTGGTGGAGAGCACCGGCGGCTGCATCGTCTGGGGCGGGTCGGTGCGCCTCAGCCCGGCCGACGACATCCTGATCCGCGTGGCGCGGCCGCTGGACCTGGACGGCCAGGGGCAACTGGTGGCGTCCATCCTTTCGAAGAAGACGGCCGCCGGCGCGACCCACGTCGTGATCGACATCCCGATCGGGCCCACGGCCAAGGTGCGCAGCCAGCATGCGGCCGACCTGCTCACGCACCAGCTGCAGCAGACCGCGCGGGCGATGGGCCTGAACCTGCACGTCGTGCACACCGACGGCACGGCGCCCGTTGGCAACGGGATCGGCCCGGCGCTCGAAGCGCGCGACGTGCTGGGCGTGTTGCGCGGCGAGGCCGGGGCGCCGGCCGACCTGGCGCAGCGGGCCCTCCTGCTGGCTGGCGAACTGCTCGAACTCGGAGGCGCCGCCGCCCGCGGCCACGGCCTCGCGCTGGCCGGCCAGGTGCTGGCGGACGGCCGCGCCTGGCGCAAGTTCCGGGAAATTTGCGAAGCCCAGGGCGGCATGCGCCAGCTTCGGCTGGCTGCGTACCGGCAGCCGGTGGCGGCGCACCGCAGCGGCTGCGTGGTGGCGATCGACAACCGGCGCCTCGCGCGCATCGCCAAGCTGGCCGGCGCGCCGCAGGCGGCCTGCGCGGGCATCGACCTGCATGTGCGCAACGGCGATTTCGTCGAGCGCGGACAGCCGCTGTTCACCCTGCACGCCGAGTCGCCCGGGGAGCTGGCCTATGCGCTGCAGTACGCACAAGCCCAAGCCGACACCATCCACGTCGCGGAGGACGCATGAACTCCATCATCCCGGCCCTGCCGGGCGCGGAGGAAGCCGGTGAGCGGCAACGCACGGCCCTGCGCGAGGGCGAAGCCGCACACGAGCACTGGCGGCTGGTGCAGGCAGCACTGGCGGCTGCGGAGATCCGGTTGTGGACGGAGGCGCTGCGCGGGGCCGACGCGGAAACCTGCCGGCAGCTGGGTGCCGAAACCCAGAAGCTGCGCGAGGCCGCGCGCGCCGCGCGCCACGCCTCGCTCCAGCTGCTGGCGCACAAGCGGGCCTGAGCG
>JAQGMY010000429.1 GCA_028292105.1 Ramlibacter sp. | reverse complement strand
CGAACGTGCCGGCGGAGGTGGCCGTATGCGGCACGATGTCCTTGTTGCGCCAGACCACCTTGTCGCCTCGCTTGACGGTCAAGGTCTGCGGCTCGAACTTCATGCCGTCGATGGTGACGGTGTGCGTCTCGGCGGCGGCGGCGGCGGGGAGCACCAGCATCGCGAGCAGGCGAAGTGCCGGGTTCACCGTCATTTGGCCAGTTGCGCCTGGAGGTGCCTGGCGTGTTCGAGGTGCTGCACCAGGGCCGGCCGCACCTTCTGGATGAGGGCCTTGAGCTCCTCGTTTTTCGCGGAAGGAAGCAGCGTCTTGTCGACCGCGTCGATCACCGCTTGGTGGTAGCCGACCTCGTTGTCGACATAGGCCTTGTCGAACTCCTTGCCAGTGAGCTTGGTGAGCTTGGCGATGTTCGCATCGCCGCCGCTCTTGAGGCTGGCACTCGTGTCGTTCGCCTCCGGGGTGACCTTCAGCTTCTTCACCAGCTCGCTCGCCTGCTTGTTCACGGCGTCATGGTCGGTGACCATCTGGCTGCCGAACTTTCGAACCTCCTCGGTGGAGCCCTTCTTTTGCGCCAGCTTGCCGGCGTCGACGTCCACCTGGTTGGCCGTGACGACGATGTGGGCGATCTGCGGATCGCTCGGACCCGGCTGGGCGATGGCGGGCAGCCATGCAGCCGTGGCAAGGGCGATGGAAATGAACTGGGCGTGGCGCATCGACTGATCCTCCATGTAGCGGTCGTACGGGGATAGACGACGCGAGACTCGCCCGCGTTCCCGGATGCACGGCTCCCGGGCGGTTCGTGCCTATCCGGCCTGCACGCCCGTCACCGCGATCACCTTGCGGTTCGCTTCGATGCGGCGCTGCGTCAGCCGCTCACCAGGCCGGCGGCGGCGACACCGGCGGCACAGATGGCTTCGTCCTCGTCGCCGGTGCCGCCGCTGGCACCCACCGCCCCGAGCAAGGCGCCCTGGGCATCCCGGACCAGCACCGCCCCGGGCTGCGGCAGGAACTTGCCTTGCGCGGTGGCCGACAGCGACACGAAGAAGTTCGGGTTGTCCTTGGCCCGTTGCGCCAGGGTACGGCTCGACACGCCCATGGCGACCGCGCCCCACGCCTTGGCCCGCGCAACGTCGAAGCGGAACATGCTGGCGCCGTCCTCACTGGCGAAAGCCTTCAGGTTGCCGGCGGCGTCGAGCACGGCAATGCCCATCGGCTGGTAACCCATCTCCTTCGATTTGGCCAGGGCGGCGGTGATGATCTGGCTGGCCTGGGCCAGGCTCAATTGCGTCATGGAAGCTCCTTGGGGAAAACGCGCGCAGCTTAACGCCTCATTCGCCGGCGGGAGCGACGCCGGCGCCTTCGATGCCGTGCCGCTGCAAGGCCTGCGCAACGAAGCCGCTGGCCTTGATCTCCTCGACGAAGCGTGACAGCTCCGCCGCCGCTTCCTCGCCGCGCGAGCGGGGGCAGCCCATCGCCTGGCGGATCACCATGAAGCGCCCCGGCAGCAGCCGCACGCCGGTCTTGCCGCGGATGTCGGCGTCGAGCTGCTGCTTCACGCCGGCGGCCACCTCCGCGCCTGTTGCCAGGAAATGGTTCACCACCTCCTGCGAGCTGGCGATGCGCTCGATGGTCGCGGCTTTCAGTTCGCGCGAGAGATGGAGGTCATAAGCGCTGCCCTCGCCGACGACGACGCGGTTGCCGGGGCGATCCACGTCCTCGTTGGCCTGCAAGGGCGAAGCGGAACGCACCAGGTAGGCCCCTTCGATCAGCACATAGGGGGGCGTGAACGCCACGTGCGTGCCGCGCTTGGGATCGATGGCGAAGAAACCGATGTCGGCCTCCTCCCGCGCCAGGCAGTCGACCGACTTGCCGGCGGTGTCGAACTGCAGGAAATCGACCGGGATGCCGAGCCGCTCGCCGAAGGCGCGGGCGATGTCGACGGAGACGCCCGCCGGCTCGCCCTTGGCGTCGCGACCGGCGAGGACGGGATTGCCGAGGTTGAGGGAGGCCCGGAGCCGGCCGGTCGGCGCGAAGGCACGAAGGAGGGAAGGTGACGCTGTCATGGGCGGAACATACCGCAAACCGCCGGGTCCCTGCTCGACGGTTGCATACCGTAGGCGCATGCCTACCGTGACGGGCGAGCCGACCCGACCGCAAAGGAGTGGCGCAGCGGCCAACCTCGACGCTTGAAACCGGGAGTGGCAGTGGCGCGCGAAGAAAAATGGGTTTCGCTGGAAGCGGAACACGAGGAGATGCAGCAATTGCCGCTGGGCGACTGGGCTTCTTCGCCCACCCCGGGTACCGACATGAACCGGCTGCTGTTCGAGAGCAGCCCCGACTGCGTGAAGATCCTGGACCTCGAAGGCCGGCTGCTGGAGATGAACCGCAACGGCCGCTGCGTCATGGAGATCGCCGACCTGGCCCCCTTCGTCGGCCGGGCCTGGCGGACCTTCTGGCCGGAAGAAGCGCGGCGCAGCGTCGACGCGGCCGTCTGCGCGGCGCGCGCCGGCGGCACCAGCCGCTTCTCCGCCTTCTGCCCGACCGCGCGGGGCACCGAGAAATGGTGGGACGTCACCGTCAACCCGGTGCTGGACGGCCACGGCCGCGTGACCTCGATCCTGTCGGTGTCGCGGGACATCACCGCCTTGCAGGAAGCCACGGAGCGGGCCATCCGCAGCGCCAACGAAGCCCGCGCCGAGCGCCAGCGGCTCGACGCCCTGCTCGATGCCACGCCGGTCGGCATTGCCTATGCCGATGCCAGCGGCCGGCTGGAGCTGGTGAACAGCGCCAACCACGAGCTCTGGGGCATGCACCCGTTCTCCCAGCGCGTGGAGGACTACGACCACTGGA